>JAIDPH010000185.1 GCA_029062885.1 Lachnospiraceae bacterium | reverse complement strand
GAATCATTGGCTCCTCCTTTCATGGTGTGTTAGAAGTATGTATACTAAGTGTACTATTTATATTAATACACTTAGTGTACATTCTTTCTTATAAAATGTCAAGAAAGAAATTGAGGAAAATAAAAAGTGGACAAAGATTTTTGTCCACTTTAATTACACACTTAAATAGTTTTTTTCATCCCAGCTTAAGTCAGCGTTATTCTAACCCTGAATTTTCGGCAGCTGCGCAATCGCACGCTCCAAATCTTCATCCGTCGGAATATAGTCTTCCATTTCT
Source organism: Lachnospiraceae bacterium (assembly GCA_029062885.1). GTDB lineage: Bacteria > Bacillota > Clostridia > Lachnospirales > Lachnospiraceae > UBA3282. The sequence continues at coordinate 18,144 of JAIDPH010000185.1, read as the reverse complement.
CCGTCATTGTATTTCTGATATGCAACCATATCAAAATACCCTGTTCCGGTAAGACCAAATACGATATTCTTTGCTTCCCCGGTTTCTTTACACTTAACAGCTTCATCAATAGCAACTCTGATGGCATGGCTGCTCTCAGGAGCGGGAAGGATTCCTTCCACCCTTGCAAATTCTTGTGCCGCGCGGAATACTTCCGTCTGCTCTACGCTTCTTGCCTCTAAAAGTCCCTGGTCATATAATTCAGAAACGGTAGAACTCATGCCATGGTAGCGAAGTCCGCCCGCATGGTTTGCAGATGGAATAAATCCGCTTCCCAATGTATACATTTTCGCCAATGGACAAACTTTTCCCGTATCACAGAAATCATATGCATAAACTCCACGTGTCAGACTCGGACAGGATGCGGGCTCTACAGCAATAATCTGATATTTTTCTTCACCCCTTAGCATTTCTCCCACAAAAGGTGAGATCAATCCTCCCAAATTGGAGCCTCCGCCAGCACATCCGATAATCGTGTCCGCCTTAATGCCGTACTTATCCAAAGCAGCCTTGGTCTCAAGACCAATAATGGACTGATGCAGCAATACCTGGGCGAGTACGGACCCCAGCACATAACGATAACCTTCCTGAGATGTTGCTGCCTCAACAGCTTCTGAAATAGCACAACCGAGGCTTCCCGTTGTTCCAGGAAATTCTTCGTTAATTTTACGACCGACATTTGTATTCATAGATGGAGAAGGTGTTACCTTAGCGCCATATGTGCGCATAACTTCCCGTCTGAACGGTTTCTGCTCATATGAGCATTTAACCATGTACACCTGACAATCCAGTCCGAAATAAGAACATGCCATGGAAAGCGCCGTTCCCCATTGTCCTGCTCCCGTCTCTGTTGTAACTCCTTTTAACCCCTGTTTCTTCGCATAGTAAGCCTGTGCAATAGCAGAATTCAGCTTATGGCTCCCTGATGTGTTATTACCTTCAAACTTATAGTAAATATGCGCCGGAGTTCCCAGCTTTTCTTCCAGACAGTATGCCCTGACAAGCGGAGAGGGACGATACATCTTATAAAAATTCCGAATCTCCTCAGGAATATCAAAATAAGCAGTCGTATCATCAAGTTCCTGTTTTGCAAGTTCTCTGCAGAATATGCCTGAAAGTTCATCCTCAGTAACCGGCTGCATCGTACCGGGGTTTAAAATCGGAGCCGGTTTTTTCTTCATGTCAGCGCGTACATTATACCACTGACTCGGCATTTCATGCTCTTCCAAATAAATTTTATATGGTATATTTTTATTCATATTAATCCTTTCCAAGCCTTCGAATCAGCCTTACCTTTTATTTAGCAAGCAGTGATTTACCTGTCATCTCGGAGGGCTGTTCCATTCCCATAAGCTCTATCAAAGTAGGTACAATATCTGCAAGGCATCCACCTTCTCTAAGCTTATATGACGGGTCAGCATTCACCAGAATAAACGGTACAGGATTAGTAGTATGCGCGGTGAAAGGCTCTCCTGTCTCATAATCAATAAGCTGTTCTGCATTTCCGTGGTCAGCACAGATGAACATCACACCGTCAACTTCTTTAATCGCATCTACTGCTTTGCCTACGCATTCATCAACTGCTTCAACTGCCTTAATTGCAGCTGCTTCTACACCGGTATGCCCTACCATATCCGGATTAGCGAAATTAATGATAATGACATCATATTCACCTGACTTTATTGCCGCTACAAGTTTATCACATACTTCATATGCACTCATTTGCGGCTTTAAGTCGTAAGTCGCCACATCCTTAGGAGAATTGACTAAGATTCTGTCCTCTCCCTCATTTGGCTCTTCAACGCCACCGTTAAAGAAGAATGTTACATGTGCGTATTTCTCTGTCTCGGCAATTCTTGCCTGTTTCATATGATTTGCTGCAAGCCACTCTCCGAAGGTATTGGTTACGGAAATCTTATGGAATGCAACTTCTTTATTAGGAATAGTAGGGTCATAATCGGAAAAGCACACATAAGTAACATCAAGTCTTTTTCCTCTGTTAAACCTTGTAAAATCATCATCACAGAAGCTTCTGGTAATCTCTCTCGCCCTGTCAGGTCTGAAATTAAAGAATACAATTGAATCTCCGTCTTTAATGGTTGCAACGGGAACTCCGTTTTTCATTACCACCGTAGGTTTTACAAATTCATCCGTCTCATCTCTGTCATAGGAAGCCTGAATGCCTTCCGTTGCGCTATCAGCCTGTAAGCCTTCTCCTTTTGTCAGAGCAAGATATGCTTTTTCCACTCTGTCATAATTGTTATCCCTGTCCATAGCATAGTAACGCCCAGTTACCGTAGCTACTTCACCTACGCCGATTTTTTTCATTTCTGCTTCCAAATCTTCTACGAAGCCTTTACCGCTGGCGGGCGGCGTATCACGTCCGTCTAAGAAAGCATGAACATAGACCTTGGACAAACCGTTTCTTTTGGCAAGCTCCAGCAGACCATATAAATGGGTATTATGGCTGTGTACACCGCCATCAGATACCAGTCCGTACATATGAAGTGAGGAATCATTCTTTTTACAGTTATTGACTGCATTAAGTAATGCCGGATTCTCAAAAAATGTACCATCCTGAATTTCCTTGGTAATTCTGGTAAGTTCCTGATATACGATACGTCCTGCGCCCATGTTCAGATGACCGACTTCCGAGTTGCCCATCTGTCCGTCGGGAAGACCTACAGCCATACCGCTTGCATTTCCCTTTACACAAGGATATTCTTTCATCAATTTATCCATCACCGGCGTCTTTGCCTGCGCTACTGCATTGCCCTGAGTCTTCTCATTAAGACCATACCCATCTAAAATCATTAATACTGCTGGTTTCTTTCCCATTTCTTTTCTCCTTTTCTTTATATATAAAAATACATCTATCATTCATACTATCACATCTGATATTGATTTACAAATGAATTATGTTAAAATATACCAATAGAAGTGTCCCCAATGGAAGCCACATCTAACGAAAGGAATGCTTATATGACCCAAACACTTTCTATTTTCCATGAAGGCGTAAGTTATACTCTGCCGTATACTATTATTAGAAGCAAGCGGAAAACTTATTCTATCTCAATAGATGAAGAGGGCAATATAATCTTCCGCGTACCTCTGCGTGCAGGCAGTAAAGATATCATGAAAATGACTGATGAAAAAAGTCATTGGATCATCACACACTATCTGCACATTATGGAAAAGAAAAACAGCAGACCACAGTCCAATTTATCAGACATACAAAGAGCCGCTCTGGAAAAACGTTATATAGAAGCTGCACGTTCATATATTCCAAAGCGGGTCGCTTATTACAACGACATGACCGGAGGCACTTATAACCGCATCACTATACGAAGCCAGAAAACAAGATGGGGAAGCTGCAGCAGTAAGGGAACGCTTTCTTTTAACTGGCGTCTGATGCTCGCACCACCTGCAATTCTGGATTATGTTGTGGTACATGAGCTCTGCCATCTGACTCATATGAATCACTCCGCCAACTTCTGGATGGCTGTAGGAGCAGTCTATCCGGATTACCGCAATGCAAGAAAATGGCTGAAAGAACATGGAAATGAGCTGGTGCTTTGACACCAGCCCATTTTATTTTTATCTTATTTCTTATTTTGACTTTTTCTTTGTTCTGATACGAAGAGCAGCATATCTGTTATTATTATTCGCTTCTCTTCTGTCATGCGACCTGCCGGTTCTGCTTTTGTATGGTCTGCTGTCGTTCCGGTTTCCATCATTTTTATAACTTTTATCATTACCATGTCTTTTCTTTTTCCCAGACATTAATTCCGAAAAGAAACCATCCTGCTTGATATCCTCAATATCATCACCCATTTTCATCTTCATGAAGGCAGCCGCATACTGTAATATACTGTATTCGCCCAAAGAACTTTTCTCTTCCAGCAGACGTATTGCCCTGCTCAAATCCTGGCTTACGATAACCTCCTCCGCTTCCCGCAGAATCTTATCGCCTTTTCTCTCCATTATGTCCGCAGCAGAAGGTATTCTTCTTTCTTTAATCCTTGTATTGCAAATGCGCTCGATATCACGGATTTTATAAATTTCTCTGCCTGTTACCAATGTAAAAGAACGTCCTGTTTTGCCAGCGCGTCCCGTTCTTCCGATACGGTGTACATAGTACTCGATATCCTCCGGAACATCATAATTAAAAACGGCTTCCACATTGTCGATATCTATTCCCCTCGCAGCTACATCCGTTGCAATCAGTATTGCCGCATGTCCGTTCTTAAAAAGATTCATTACAGTATCACGCTGATTCTGTGAAAGGTCACCATGCAGCCCTTCCGCTGCATATCCCCTGCCTTTTAACACCTCTGTCAATTCATCAACCATACGCTTTGTATTACAGAAAATCAGGCTTCGTGCGGGATCATAATAATCCAGCAAACGGCAAATCACTTCGGTTTTTTGTTTATAATGCACTTGGTAATATGCCTGTTTGATGAGCGGTATCGTAATTTCCTTAGGAGTCATTTTCAAAAATACCGCATCTTTCTGATACATCTTTGTAATATCCAGAATGGGTTTCGGCATCGTCGCAGAAAAGAGTCCTGTCTGACGCTCGTCCGGCACTTCTTTCAAAATCGTCTCGATATCCTCACGAAATCCCATGTTGAGCATTTCATCAGCTTCATCCAAAACTACCGTATGCACTTTGTCCAGTTTCAGGGTATGACGGCGCATATGATCCATAACACGTCCGGGTGTACCTACAACAATCTGAACGCCTTTCAGATTCCTAATCTGTCTGCCGATATCCTGTCCACCGTAAACCGGAAGTACCTTAATTCCATTCATATATTTGGAGAATTTGCGGAGTTCATCCGCAGCCTGCATTGCAAGCTCTCTGGTAGGACATAAGATAATCGCCTGAAGATTCCTGTTGTCAGGACTTACCTTTTGAAGAATGGGAATGCCAAATGCCGCAGTCTTGCCGGTTCCTGTCTGCGCCTGTCCTATTACATCTTTTCCGGATGAAAATAACGGAATCGCCTGCTCCTGAATCGGCGTCATATGTTCAAATCCCAGTTCTTCTACTGCACGGATAATTCTTTCATCAATTCCCGAATCACGATACTTCATCGTTGCGGCATCTTTATCGCTATTCTGATTTTCCGTACTTCTTTCTTCATTTTCTTTATTCCATTGATTTTCTTTTTTCTTTTTATAATCTGCCATGTCTGTACTGTCCTAATGTGATAAACATAATTTTCGTAAGCGGCTGACCGCCTTATTTCTAATCAGGCACTCGCCATGCTCTTCCAAGTACATCAAAGTTTCCTGCGTAGGAATAATTATATTGGAAAATTCAACCGCATGTACGCTGATTCTATTAAAATTATTCCTGGAGAGCCGCATTTTCTCTACCACAAGATAATAAGAATTTTCCAGTTTATACAAATTGCTTCTGACTGTCCATTCAGTCGGAATTGATGAACAATAGCGTAATACGTTATTCATTGATGAGAATACAAATACACGGCAGTTCTCCTCCACAATGCTTTGCGGCTTAGTCTCTCTATTCGATAACACCTTGGCTGCTTCCTGCATATTCTCATGACTGAATCCTGCCAGCACTTCCTTAAGATGCTCTAACATATTATGGAAGCCTGCCATACTTGCATCAGAAAAAGTGATTACAAGACCTTCATCGCGAATCGGCGTAATCTGCATTGCAATATTATCGCCTCTAAGCCTGTAACCAACCTCTTCATGCGCTCTTTCCACGACATCACGTAAAAAACCTTCGCCTTTTTCATTACGCTCAAAAATGTCTGCAAGAGTCAAACCATATTCTTCCATGTCTTCTTCAGAAATGATACATTGAACTGTCGCTTCATTAATTTTCTTATATTTCATTTATCTCAGCTACTTTCTATCCGTGCTTTCCCCTAAAAAGCAAAACTGCTCATTGCTTACGCGTACATTATACCACAGAAAAAATCAGAAAGAAAGAGTCTATTGATGCTTTGTTAAGAATTCCCATCGCGTGAGGTTAGTGACAGGTTTTCATTTACTGAAAAACCGGCTCGACATATTCGCCGTTATCGCTGACCATGAAATGAAGGTGTGGACCGGTGGACCGTCCGGTACTGCCTACCGTGGCAATTTTCTGTCCGCTTTCGACACGGTCGCCTTCTGATACGAGAATTTCTGTGCAGCATGTGTAATAAGTAAAGTTTTCCTCTCTATGGTATATTACCACATAGTTTCCATACTTGGAATCATAACCTGCCTTACATACTATCCCCCATGATGCCGCTACGATATCAGCATCTTGCTCCGCCGCCAGATCAACTCCATTATGAAATAATTCTACATTTGTTACCGGATTGACTCTTATGCCAAATGCATCCGAAATTCTTGTGTAGGAAGGGCAGGGATTGATATATCTAATCTGCATGGCAGACTGATGAGGCAGCAGACCAGTATATTCCGCCTGCGATAGCAACAGCTGAATATCTTCTGATTTAAGCGGCTTGGTTAAATCCGATTCATTCTCTGCGGCTTCAATTTCTGCCTGGAGAGCCTGTTTCGCTGCTTCCATTTTCGCTGATTCTGCTGCATTTTGAACTACAATTTCCGCTATTTCCGCTGCATTTTGTGCTTCAAGCCTCGCCTGTTCAGCCTCCAACTCCGACTGTTCATCTTCTGCCTCTTCCTGCATACTTTCCGATAATTCGGCTTGGAGAGCTGACTCCATCGCTTCTATTTTAGCTAATTCTTCAGCTATCACTGTCTCATATTCATTAACAGCCTGTTGTACAGCCTCATCTAACTGCTCAGATATGATGTCAGTCGCATCATCTGTTTCCTGATCCGAAGCATTTTCTCTGTACTCACCTGAAAATGTAACTGCAATCAACGCTGTAGCAATAAAAATGATAGCTGCTGCCGCTGCAGCAACATATTTCGGTTTTCTGGCAATCTTAAAGATTCTCTCCCTAATACCTTTCTCGCCATCACTCATCATGGATACCGCCCCAATACTTCTGCCAAAAGAATTTCCTGAGATTATATTTATAAGAGTCTTTCCGTAAGGGATTCTTTCATCTTCTCCAAGCATACGGATTACCGCCATATCACAGGCAAACTCACTATCCTTCTTGGATAAATATGCCGCTGCCCATACAAGCGGATTGAACCAGTATATCACCGTAAGAACGCATCTTACGATAACCCACAAAGAATCCAGCTGCCTGTAATGGCAATACTCGTGGACAAGAATATGTTCAAACTGCTTTTCATCCTCTGCCATCTCCTCAGTCAGATAAATGCTACGTCCACACAAACATGGTGATGGCAGTCCGTTTACGAAATATACGGATAAGGGAATTCCAAGCACACTGACTATCTCACTTTGTGAAGCGCCCAACGGCTTTCTATTGTTGTGCAGATAATGCTGCCACTTAATCTGATAAAAAATCATGTGACCGCCTGTCACAATTATCCCTATAAGCCATATAAATATCAGGAATGCATGCAGATAAGGGTTGGATATCAAGCCGGCAAATAAAGTAGTATCTGCCATGCCGGATAACGAATCCGTGTCTGACATTCCTGATAATGGGCCAGACTCCGACTTTCCGGAAAACAACTCTTGGTCCGACATATCCCCTGCATCATGCAGCATGGTTTCCTGCATATCCTGATTATCCGTAATACCCATTTTGTCCTGTTCAAATGGTTCTGTTCCGATTGACGTATTGTTTTCCATACTGCCGGGAAACAGATTTAATACGCTTAGCTGGCTGCTCCATAACGGTATGGGAATAAGCAGTTTAAATACCACAAGCAGCCATAGTGAATATTGCAGCAGTGGATGGATTCTGCCTTTTGCCAGATGCCTTATAAGCAGAATCGCCAAAATTAAAATTGAAGAAGTAATTATCACATCTCTCATAAATCGTTCTCCTCCGCTTTCTTAAGTATTTCATATAGCTCTGCAATTTCCTCTTTGGATAATGCTTTTTTCTCTACCATAGTATTGAGCATCAGTCCCATTCGTCCGTCGAATACTTTCTCAAGAAATTCTTCCGTTTCCTGAAGCACAGCTTCATCCTTTTCAATATCGGGATAATAGAGTTTGGCACGCTCTCCCTCTTCATAATGGACAGCTCCCTTTTCCTCCATCCGGCGCAAGAATGTCATAACGGTATGCTTAGTCCATCCGGTTGTCTCCTTGAAATGATTCGTAATCTGCATCATTGTCTGAGGCGCTTTTTCCCATAATAAACTGATTACCTTCCATTCTGATTCTGACAATTTAATCATGGCTATATCTCCTTCATTTGTTATTTTACTTATCCACTTGTCGCACCCATGTTTTTTTCTAATATGTAGATATAGGGTGACATTTGACTACCTTTTATTATATTAAGGGTATACCATTGGTAGGCATTTGTCAACCCCAAATGATATGAACTTATTGAAGAAAATTTATATAATACACAATTTCCCATAAAATAATAAATCGTCTGATTTTTTCACAATGACGGTCTATAATAATTTCAATTTTTGCCGATATATAAAGTAGAACTACAAAGTAAATCCAAGGAGGGATTGTTAAAGCATATGGATATGAGACACTTTTTAAGGTTCAAGCGGTTGAGGTGATACCGCGATTAAGGAAATATTGTTCCGATGAAAAAAATCACCAGTCCAAGCAGAACCCATCCGGTTTCACGAAAAGGATTTTTGCAGAGGTGCTGGATGAGGCATGTGAGAAGGATCAGCAGAAAGATATTCAGATTTACACCAGCGGATATACGAAAAATGCTCTTCCCTATTACAATTTTATAAATATGCGGGAGTATTGCTAGGTAGTTTGGCAGTAACGCAATGCATATATTAGAATGAACTGTCGCGCTAAAAAGTTAGTGCGGCAGCTCATTTTATACTGTTCTTTTCTTCTAAATATAATTAACTCTCCAACTCTATCGGCTCCGCCTCCAACACCACTACGGTACGTGGCGGGATCATAAGGTTTACTTTATCCCTAAACTCCGTCATCTGTCCCATGTCTTTTCCGTCCTCATATTCAGCGAATGTATTGACACAGACTTTCCAGCGCATATTGCCCGGAAGGTCCGGAAGCTGCATACTAAGGGGTTCCCAATATGCATTCATTCCATAAAAAATAATATCGTCTTTTAAGTCATCCTCATCCCTTCCGGAATACATTACTCCGATAAGTCTGGTGTGAGAATCCGTTCTGTTATTCCAAGGATGACCATTGTGTATACTTATATCGGAAAAACCTGCGGAAGATGGTTTTGTCGTTTTTCTTATAACTGCATGTTTCTTACGGAACGCTATCATATAACGGAAGAAATCATGTATCTCCTGATATTCGTCAAGCCTGTTCCAGTCGAGCCATGAAATTATATTATCCTGGCAATAAGCATTATTGTTTCCAAACTGCGTGTTGCAGAACTCGTCTCCGGCATAGAACATTGCCGGTCCCCTGCTGCACATCAGTGTTGCAAATGCGTTCTTTACCATGCGCCGACGCAGACTCTCTATCTCCGGATTGTCTGTTTCGCCTTCCTCTCCGCAGTTCCAGCTGTTTCCGTTATTATCTCCGTCGGTATTGTCCCAGCCGTTCTTTTCATTGTGCTTAACATTATATGAATACAAATCATAAAGCGTAAATCCGTCGTGGCAGGTCAAAAAATTAACTGATGCACCCTCTCCGCGATTTGCAGGATCATATAGATCGCTTGAACCGGTTATTCTGGTTATCGCCGCTCCCGCCATGCCGACATCTCCCTTTAAGAAACGCCGCATATCATCACGATATCTTCCATTCCACTCAGACCACCTTTCAAATGCCGGGAAATTACCTACCTGATACAGTCCCGAAGCGTCCCATGCCTCTGCAATGAGTTTCACCTTTCCTAAAAGAGAATCTCCTGCAATCGCTTCTATGATCGGAGGCGCCGCCATCGGCATACCATTTTTATCCCTCGTCAGAATAGAGGCAAGGTCAAAACGGAATCCGTCTACCCTGTATTCCGTAACCCAGAATCGCAGGCAGTCCAGAATGAATTTGCGCGTCATCGGATGATTGCTGTTCAGAGCGTTTCCACAACCGCTGAAATTGTAATAATGTCCATCCGGTGTCAGCATGTAATAAATATTATTATCAATTCCTTTAAAAGAAAAACATGGACCTTTTTCATTACCCTCGGCAGTATGATTAAACACCACATCCAGAATTACTTCAATCCCATTCTCTTTTAATTCATATATCAGCTGTTTAAGTTCATCTCCCTCATGGTTGTGCTCCACCACGGAAGAATAGCCTGTATTAGGCGCAAAAAAGCACACTGTATTATAACCCCAATAGTTATATAGCTGTTCACCATCAACTACTCTGGCATCCTCCATTTCATCAAACTCAAAAATGGGCATTAATTCAACTGCATTAACTCCTAAGTCCTTAAGATAAGGTATTTTCTGCCGCAGTCCTTCATAAGTTCCTTTTGCAGATACTCCCGAGGATTCATCTTTCGTAAAGCCTCTTACGTGCATCTCATAGATTATCAAATCTTCAATCGGATGCTCCGGCTGTCTGATATTGCCCCAGTCAAAGTTATTCTCCACTACTCTGGCATGATAGACAAAGTCCTTTCCTTTTTCCGGACGTTCTCCCCACTCTCTCTGTCCTGTCACCGCCCTTGCATATGGGTCAAGCAGAATATTATCTTTATTAAAAAGAAGACCCTTTCTCTCATCATATGGTCCATCTAACTGAAACGCATATTCAAACTCTTCAATATTCAGACCAAATACCAGCATAGAATAGGTATTGCCAATATGGTATGATTCCGGGTATTTAAGTCTAGCATAAGGCTCTTTTTCATATGGATGGAATAGCAGCAGCGTGCAGCTCGTTGCTCCAAAAGAGTGAATTGTAAAACTGACTCCGTTTGGTGCTGCAGCAGCGCCATCTCTACCATAAAACCCCGGCCGAACTTTAAATCCGTCTATCTCATCTAACGGCTGTAATTTTACTCCCCGCTTTGGTTTGTTATGTAAGAAATCCATGCCTTATCCTCCCGATTAAGTATTATTAATTATTGTCGTTTTTCCTAATAAACATAAGTCCGAAGATTCCTATGCCACAGTTACTGGAAACCGTAGCGGAAGCCTTTTGCAGAATAATTTTATCGAACTTAACATATTTTTCTACTTCTTCAAGTATTTCATTCAGTTGGCGAACACTGCATCCCGCATAGGTAAGGAAAAGAAGGCGTGTATCTATCTGCTTGCTGTTATGAAGCAATGCTTTAACGTATTTTTTGTCCATACGCTGCATATTACCGGTTTCCATTTTCCATAGTTTCAACTTATTCTGTGACATATGAAGAACAGGATGCAGGTTAAGAGCGGTGCAGACCTTATGAACCATACCGCCCAGCTTTCCATTGCGATACAGTGCCAATGTGCTTGGTACAAGGAAATTAGAACATACTAAGTTCTTAAACTGATTTAATACTCTGCAGATTTCCTCAACACTCTTGCCTTCTTCCGCCAAAGAAGCAGCATATAAAACCATGATTCCATGTCCGCTGCTGATATGCTCGGAATCAAATACCGTAACATTATCAAAGCTTTTACTAGCCTGATATGCATATGGATATGCACCACTCAAGCTGACGGTCGCAGTAATATGCAGAACATGCTCCGCCTTTTCCAATGTATCGGCAAAGAAATATTCGTATTCCGACGGAGGCGCAGTAGAAGAATGCGCAGTATTCCCTTCTATCTGCAGATATTCCAAAAGGCTGTCGCAAGACACTTCTGAAAGGTCGCAGAAACGACCCTCTTTTGTATGTACATATGTATACATAAGCCTGATTTGAAATCTGTCAAGCAGTTCCTTTGGTAAATCGCAAATACAATCGGCAGTAATGGCAACCTTACGTTTTCTTGCACTGGTTATCTGGCTAACCGTTCCTATTTCGTCTGAATCCTCCGAGCCTTCATCATCAGCATATTCAATCAATTGCTGCGGCAGATATTTCAGCAGACTGTTCTCAAGCAGCGCGGAATTGACAGGTTTGGCAAGATAACCGTCGAAGCCCATATCACGATATATCTGATCGGCATTCGACATTACATTAGCAGTCAAAGCTATTACCGGCGTCTTCTGGCAGAAGCCCTTAGTCTGCACACGCACCGCTTTCAGAGTTTCTTCTCCATCCATATCCGGCATCATATGATCCATCAAAATAACATGATAAGCATTCTCCGCTGTCTTTTTCAGGCATTCTTTACCGCTTCCTGCCGTATCGACCTTTACCTTTGTTCCCCGTAGAAGCTTAATTGCAACCATACGGTTCATATCATTATCGTCCACAACCAGTATACGAGCGTCAGGCGCCATAAAACGCTGTTTGTATTTCGTACGATTGGACATTTGTTTTTGTGCTGCAAAATCTATGATTCCGATTGGATTAGGATTAACAATATGCTGCTCTATCTCTATTGTAAAGACAGAGCCTTTATGGTACACGCTGTCAACCGCGATCTTTCCGCCCATCATTTCTATGAGCTGCTTAGAAATTGCAAGACCGAGTCCGGTTCCTTCTATATTGCGGTTATCATTTTCATCTACGCGCTTGAAAGCATCAAACAGATTTTCCAAGCTTTCCTTACGCATACCCTTACCGGTATCTTCTACGGAGATACGCAGCAGAATAACATCCGGCTGCACACGCTCTCCCTTGGCGGAAAGCGTAACAGAACCTGTTTCCGTATATTTTACCGCATTTGTAAGCAGATTTGTTATTACCTGTTTAAGACGTACGTCGTCTCCATACAACATAGATGGAATTTCCGGATCTATATCTACTTTAAATTCCAGATCCTTCTGCTGCGCACGAATCCAGATTAAATTCACCATGTCGCTAAAAATAGAACTTACCTCATATTGCGTCATAACCATTTCCATTTTACCGGATTCCAGTTTGGACAAATCCAGAATATCATTAATGGTCGTCAGAAGCATCTTGCTGGCATTTTGAATATTTATAGCGTTCTCTGCTATTTCATCGGAAATATCCTCTCGCAGCGTCATTTCATTCAATCCAATTATTGTATTAATAGGTGTTCGGATTTCATGACTCATATTGGCAAAAAATGTATCCTTGGAGCGGACAATCTGCTCCATTTCCTCTTTCTGCTTTTCTATAAATTCCCTTTCCTCGTCATATGCCTTAGTCTGTCGTTTAAGAAATATACCGATAAAGCAACTGATACAGATAAGGGTAACAAAAGAGTCTCCGGATGTGTAAAAGCGTCCGGGAGACGGTGCAAGAACATTAGGATGCGTATAGCTGATTAAATATGTGATAAAATATGAAGCTATGGAAACAGATAATGCTATAACAAAATCCTTTCCCTTAAATAACAAGAACACATATACCAGCCCAAGCACAAACCAGATTGGAGTACCGCTCTCCAAACCGCTGCTGAAAATATAGACCAACGGCATAAGAATTACATTAGTTGCAATAACTAACAGCCACGATGCAAGTTTCGTTTTTTTATCCTTAACGGTAATCTTTAAGGCAATTCCGGAAACGATACACATCGGAATAAGCGCAACCAATACAATACGATCAGCTCCGAAGAATATACGCCCCATCCCGATAATTGACGCACAAAAAGCCAGTAAAAAAACCAAACGTACCAGTCTTTCCTGAAGATCCAAATCTTTGCTGAACAGAGTTTGCATAAATGCACGTATTTTTCCTATCATAATTCCTTATCTTCCTTCCATGAATCCAGTACTTCCGAAGCCCCAATAAAATCAAAATCATCTGTCAGACTTCTGATTTTATCTACCAACCCCTTCAGAGAGTCTCCATTGTGATTATATTCTGACAGTTTATCCAGAATAGCATTTAGTCCTTCACTTTCAAAGCTAATAAGCTTCATACTCAATGCTTCTGTCAGTTCAACTAATGACTGACCTTCAAGTTCGCTGTCTGCTGCATTCTGATTATTGCTTTCCTCTGTGTTAATGTCCACTTCATCCTGCGGCTCAGCTTTATTCCCTTCCGGATATATAAATGAATTACCTTCAAGAATACTAATCAGAGCGTCATGCGCCTCCACCAGCTCCTCATGATGCTCCAGAATATAGTCAATACGGTTCTCTTTGCCTGCCATTTCCAGATTCATGGCAAGTGTTGATAATTCTTCCGCACCTATTCCCTTTGAATTGCTCTTTAAAGTATGAGCTGTAATTACATAGTTTTTCCAGTCATTTTCCTTAAAGAACTGCTCTAACGAAGCTTTGCGCTTAGCTCCTTCTTTATGGAAAATACTGATAATCTCACGAAATCCTTCTTTATCGCCGCAATACGCAATTCCCTGATTTACATTTATACCGGCTTTACTAAGCTCATCAAGCGCCTTATTATCATCTTCTGCTGATGTCCCGGTACCCTTCTGCTTTTCCGGTGCTTTTACTGTATCCAAAACAATCTCGTCTTCAATGTCGCTATATGTTTCACTATTATCATTATCCTGCTCATCTGTTATGTCAACCTGCTTCTGTACCGGAATATAGCGGCGCAGCATCCTATCTAACACGCTTAGCTCTATCGGTTTTGCAATAAAGTCATTAAAGCCCTCCGAAATAAACATTTCTCTGGCGCCGCCTATTGCATTCGCCGTGAATGCAATAACGGAAAGCGCCTGAAAATATGCTCCCGGTTTCTGACGGATTTTATGCAATGTTTCTACTCCATCCATCTCCGGCATCATATGGTCGAGAAATACACAGTCGAATTCCATATTGTCCAGTTTATCCAACGCCTCCTGACCACTGCTTGCCATATAAGCTTTTATCCTGTATGGCATAAGAAGTCTTGCCATAACTTTTAAATTCATGGCATTGTCATCTACAATGAGCACTTTGGCATCGGGTGCCACGAAATGTTTATCATGTGAACTCTTAGTTTCTCCGCCCTGTACTATTTTCTGCCCGTTAAATACGGATGCTATTGACAATATTGTAAATGGCTTATATATTCTAAGCATATTACTGCCGCTCTGCGTCTCGTGTCCGTATTCAAGGACAAGCACAACCGTAATCTCTTTAGCCAGTTTTTCAAAGAAATTCCTGTCTTCGCAATACTCTTCCCATGCGATAAAAATATGGGTGAAATTTTCACGTTCAATGCGGCGTTTCAATTCCTTAAGATTCTTGCAGGCAATAAGCGAAATACCAAGTTGCTCCACTATATGATGGATACAGCTTTCATATCCCTCGCGTATAATAGAATAATTATATTTATCCATATTGATATAACACGCCGCATGTATATGACTTCTATTTTTGATAGAAACTATTGGGGTTTCATCCAGGACTTTCTGTGGTATGGTGAACTGGAATTCGCTTCCGTTCCCCGGTGTGCTATTCACTGTAATGAAACCTCCCATATTCATAACCAGCGCACGTGCAATCGGAAGACCAAGTCCTACTCCGCCTTCTTCCCTGTTACGTTTGGAATTAACCTGACTAAAGCTCGCAAAAATATTTTCCATATCGGCAAGTTCCATACCTATGCCGGAATCCTTGATGCTGACTAACAGATTAATTCCATACTCTTCTTTTCTGCTGCTGATGCGCAGAACAATGCCGCCTTCCTTAGTAAACTTAATGGCATTGCTCATTAAATTCATAACAATACGTCTAAGCTTCTGCTCATCTCCCAGCAGGTTACTTGGCAAATCCGCATCACAGTCAACTACAAGTTCAAGATGCTTACCGTTGTCCATAGTAAGCGCCATATTAATAATATCAGTAATCGTCGATGTAATATTATAGCTTTCTTCCGCCAGATCCATATGTCCGCTTTCCAACTCGGAAAAGTCCAGAATATTACTTACAGCAGACAGAAGATTCCTGCCGGCAGTCTGTATATCAATAACGTCTCTTCTTACACTTGTCGGAAGTTCTTCCTGAAGAATCGCCTCGCTCATTCCACATACCGCGTTAATAGGTGTGCGGATTTCATGCGAAACATTTACCATAAAGTCATCCTTACTGCGTTCTGCTATTTCCAGTTCATGGATATTTTCAACAAGTTGCTCATTAGTCTCCTTTTGGGCTGATATCATGAACAATGTGATTGCAGAAACAGCATATGATGAAATAATATGCAGACTCATTCTGAGCATATCATTAATGGAATTTATTATAATAGTACGAGATATAAGCGCATGATAAAGAATTATAAGGGTTGAAAAAAATACTCCAATATATATAATCTGAGGTATAAAGAAGATTCCAAGAAGTACGATTAACGCTGACATCGTAGCAAGCAAAGAAGTAAAGCTGACGGCATGTAAGGCATAGACAATAAAATCTAACCATATCATAACAGCAAAAAATTTTGCACGCGCTTCATGATTCCAGAATTTTTTAATATGTATAATCCAGCAGCAAACTACCGTGGCGACAATGATTTCCTTTTCAATCAGGCTCCAGTTCAATAAAAATGAAGAGACGAACATTGAAGCCATGAAGAGAGAGAATACACCCAGAACAATTCGCTCCGATTTATTGTTTGCTTTTTCATTTTTCATTACATTTTTTTCCAAAGTATATTACCGCCCCTTCTCACAATATACAATCCGCACAGATCAAACAATGTTCAATACCTTTTTCAGCATCGGAAGCATTTCCACAAACACATCAATTATAACCGGATCAAACTGTGTTCCCCTTCCCTCCGACATAATCTGCATGATTCTCTCAATCGGACGGATAGGCGGCTTATAGACACGTTCTTCATATAAAGCGTCAAACACATCCGCCACAGACATAATACGTGCCGCCAGCGGAATGCTGTCCCCTGCAAGTCCGGTAGGATATCCGGTTCCATCCCATCGTTCATGGTGATACATAGCAATATCTTCAACAATTCTTACATAATGCTCATCCTCTACATCGCCGATAATCATATGTATAATCTTACGGCTGTATGTAGTATGCATTTTCATCGTCTCAAATTCTTCCGGCGTGAGTTTGCCCGGTTTTTGCAATACTGCATCGGGCACCTTAATTTTTCCTACGTCGTGAAGCGGCGCCGCTTTAGATAAATCTTCTATGAAATTTTCTGTCAGTTGTCCTGCAAAAAGTCCGCGTTTATGCAGTTCTTCAGCAATCATCCTAACATATCTCTGTGTATTCTTTACATGCTTTCCGGTACTTCCGTCGCGGCTCTCAATCAGATTAGCCATTCCGACTATGACTGATTCCTGAATCATACTCAGCCGTCTCGCATTCTCGGTAATCTTTTCAGACTGTTCTTTTACCATTTCTTCCAGATTATGCCTGTATCGTTCAAGCTCTATTGTTTTACTGACACGGCTCAATAAAATATCCGGCATAAAAGGTTTAGTAACAAAATCCACCGCCCCCATCTGAAAGCATCTGACTTCTGTTTGCGCAAGATTATCCGCCGTCAGAAAAATGACGGGAATCGATGCTGTCTCTTCTTTTATACGCAGCTGCTCCATAACTTCGAACCCGTCCATATCAGGCATATTAATATCTAATAAAATGAGATCCGGATGATTATTTTCCAGATATTTGAGCGCAGCAGCACCGGAATTACATGCTGCAATACGATATTCAGGTAAAAGAATTTTTTGAGCAAGTGTTAAATTGCTTTTATCATCATCTACAACAAGAATAATATTTTTCATCTGCCAACCCCGTTTATTCTTTATTGGGTGTACCTTAATATGACAATACATTTTTATTATAATGCAGAATTACTATCGGTGTAAAGTAAAAATCTTCGAGATGCTTGACGAATTTAAACTAATTTAAGTAAATTTATGCGAAAAAGTATAATTGTGTAATGAATAAATTTAAAGTATAATAGATATGATTACAAATTACATGGAAATAGAGATAATAAGATTAATGAAAAAAAACACAGCAAATCTGCTTTTCTTTTTATTTATAATATATATCATATTTATCTGTTATATCATTTATTCTTGCTGCGTCATTATCAATTACAACAACATCGTAACCATCGTTACAAA
>JAIDPH010000184.1 GCA_029062885.1 Lachnospiraceae bacterium | reverse complement strand
GAATAATAACATCATAATCAAATGACTGCTTTTTAACATTGTTTTTATTTGAAAAAACGTCAATTTCTATCATTTCATTTGTGTTTCCGAAAGCCTGTTCCATTTTTTCCTTATACTCCTGTAACAGCTCCTTCTTTTCTCCATATAGTGCAACCTTCATGTTTATCACTCCTTAGTATATTTTCTGCCCATATTATTCTTTTTAAGAAGCAATAGATAATTTTGTATAAATTGGCAAAATAAATGTAAAATTTATCAATCTATTTTTTTGTTTTTTCCTTTCCATATATTCCCACAATACAATTTTCATTTCAATATAGTTGCACCAAAAGTCAATATACGGAACGGAAAAACATCTATTCTTATCACTTTTGCATTTATAATACCCTCATTTTCCGTAACCAATTTTACTCTCCAGATTCCTATTTCATGATACACAAATCTCTATAAAAAAGGCGAAAATGTCAAATTTAGCAAAGGAAATGTAATTTTTGTTATGTACCCACAGCCCGATTGACTGGCATTGCAGGAAAAACAAAAATAATAGAGCTTGTGTAGTGAATATATACTCACCAAAAGCCCTATTACTAAAATTTATAGCCTCTCTATTCCTATCCCCGCCTCGCCGACTAATCAATTGCTTTCCATATCCAGCCAGAGTCCTCTTTGGTTTCCTTACCTTTGGAAACAGCGGACGGCTTTCTTCCCAAACTGACATCTATTGCTATCACACTGCCCTTTCTTACCTGTGTTTTCTTTTCACTGCTCTGTGCAATAACTATCCTCTTTTCAATCTCATTACTATATACATAAGAAATCTGAATATTTTCCTCATCATATCCTGCCTTTATCAATCTTGTAACAGCTTCCGTCTCAGTCATGCCTAACACCTCGGGTACAATAATCCAATGTTCTTTAAATTCCCGCTTAACTGCTTCCCTTCCTTCCGAAATGAGCTCTGAACAAATATATTCTACATAAGGTTTTTCCGCATTTACTATATCACTGGTCATTTTAAGCATCGCCAGGCTTCTCTGACCCCAGAAATTTTCAGAATTTATTCCGAATCCCATTATCGCAGTTACAACCACTAGCACAATCAGAACGGTTATTATCTTTGTCCTAGACGATTGTTTCTTTAACCATGTCATCCTATGCTTTTTCCCCGCATTTCCATGCCGCATAAGAGTATGTGTTCCCGCACTGCCCCGTACACATAAGGTTTCTGCAACTGTCTCTGTCACTGTATCTTGATGAAAAGAAAATACCTCTGCTGTCCTGTCTATTTGTGGATAGAGCTCCACACTCTCCTCAAATATTCCCATCAAATCCTTCCGCATCTCCCCGGGAGCCTGATATCTGTCCTCCGGACGAAAGCTGCATGCCTTCCTGATAACAGCTCCAAAGTGCTCATCTGCATGACAGGGATTAGGGATTGAGTCTCCCGCTAGACGTTTCTGTAATGCCTCTTCCTTATCCTTAAGCCGAATCATCTCCGGATATTGTGGTAGAAACGGTGCCCTGTTATCATTCATCAACCGAAACAGCACCAAACCTAATGAATAAATATCTACTCTGGCATCATATTTCTCTCCGTGCAAAATCTCGGGTGCCATATAAAATCGTGTTCCCTTTTGTGATACCGCATTCTCATTATCTTCCATCACCTTTGAAATGCCGAAATCCCCCAGCTTGTAATGCCCGGTATCCGAAATAAATATGTTTTCCAGTTTAATATCCCTGTGAACCACATTAAATTTCTGGCAGGTTTCCAAACCCTGACAGATATCCATCCCCAACTTGACTACCTCTCTTCCTTTAAGGTTATCAGTTTTATCTTCGATATAAGAGAGCAATGGTATCAAAAGCTCCATGCGGATATAGATTGTCCACCGTTTTCCGCTCTCACTTTGCTCTACATAATGGTCTTCATAGGATACAATATGACTATCACCCTTCATGCATTCCATCAAGTCGCATTCCCTGATAATATCCTCTACCAGACTGCGGTAATACTCAATTACATTTTCCTCTGTCATACCTTGCTTTAAAATAATCTGCTCATCCTCAGATTCACCCGGAATAGTAATTACTTTTGCAGCAGCGCGGTAAATGTGTCCAAATTCCTCCCTCTCAATTTCATATACTGTACCAAAGCTCCCGACACCAATTAATTTTTTTATTTTCCAATTATGAAATATCGTATCATTTGTCTGTAGCTGCATTGTTTTATCCTCTATATCAGCATTAATCTTGTCCCATTTAATATTCCATGCTGTTTAGGCGTAAGATTTACATCCAATATAATTCCCGCCTCACGCTCACACAATACAGAATTTTTCGGACAGAATACCCCACCTGTTTCTTCTTCCACTTCCCTCTCCAATAACGAAATGATTTCACCGATTCTTTGATTGCCCGGAATACTCGTATCATAGCCTGTCCCAATTGCAGGCAGATATAATTCTATTAAGCTCTCCCCCGCAAACCCACTCTTTTCCGGCTCCAGATTTGCCAGTTGAAGATAACACAAATCGATATCC
>JAIDPH010000183.1 GCA_029062885.1 Lachnospiraceae bacterium | reverse complement strand
TTTGTATGGTGTAGAAGTTAAGTTCTATAATATGGAAGTTGAAGTTGACGAAAAACTGCAATCTCGCTATGAAGGATTGTACATCATCGGCGACGGAAGCGGAATTACGCATTCTCTTTCTCATGCCTCTGCCAGCGGAGTACATGTTGCTAATAATATAATAAAAACCATATAAGACTAACTCGTTTTTGACAGAAGCCATGCAAAGGAAATCTCCATCATGGATACCACATGTTTTTTCACCTCTAAAAATATATTTAAGCATGATTTCCTGTATCCCGGCACCACTTAGCTATTTTTTCAATTAAGCCTGTATCAACATTTCCATATGGAATGCGTATGGTTCCTTTATCTACCTTATATCCTTTCAGTTCTTCTTTAAATTCTACCACCGCTTCCGAACCGGAATAAAATCCTATATGCTTTTTTGAAGCAGCAAAATGAAGAATGTTATGTTTTTTCCAGTATGTCGGCATACTCCAGGAAATACGTTCCTCGGCCTCCGGCAATGCCTGCCGCAAAGCCTGCCTTACAAGAAACAGGTCAGCTTGTTTTTCATCGTCCTGACGCAAAATATATTCTTCGATAGTTTTCGGTTTTTCTCCACAATAATGACTTTGATTGGTATTTTTAAATTCTTTTCCACATTTAGGGCATTTCCACATAATACATATCCTCGTTTTACCATCTCAGTTAATATCAATTGCCGGACACTCCCGGCATCAAAATTATACCTCAATTCTTAGCAGATTTCCATATAAACCACTGTGCTCTTTTTTTCCTGATTCGGCAGGAATGCTCCTTATATTTATATTATGAATTCTACTCTGATGTCTTCCAATCCTTGATTCGGAAATATAGATATGTTATCATGGTAAAGCCAGTCGGAAATTCTTAAAACCGGGGGAATTAGAAAAATAGAGGAGATTTGGTATGAAAACCGATAATACTGAATTATTTACTAAGACGCCCGTTCCAAGAGCCGTTCTTGCGTTAGTCATACCTACTGTAATCAGTCAGCTCATAACCGTTGTCTACAACATGGCGGATACCTTTTTCATCGGACAATTGGGAGACTCCAATCAGGTAGCCGCAGCATCTCTTGCTCTTCCGCTGTTTTTGCTGACTACCGGAATGGCAAATCTTTTTGGAATCGGCGGGGCGAGCCTGATTTCCCGCTGCCTTGGAAGCGGCGATGAGGCAAAAGCACGTAAAACCTCCTCTTTCTGCATCTGGTCGGCAGGTCTTGCCGCATTTGTATACGGTATTGTCATGATGCTGTTTAAGCCTTATATCCTGCCCGCTGTAGGTACAGACCGGAACACTTTCAGTTTCTGCTATCAGTATTTGTTCTGGACAATTACCATCGGCGCAGTTCCCACGGTGCTAAATGCAGCACTATCCCATCTCGTCCGTGCTGAAGGATATTCCGCACAGGCAAGCTTCGGAGTTGCCATGGGCGGCGTATTGAACATTATTCTGGACCCGGTCTTTATTTTTGGATTTAAAATGGAAATTGAAGGCGCGGCTGTTGCAACCATGCTCTCCAATATGATTGCCATGCTTTATTTCATAGCGCTTATTCTGAAAAAAAGAAAAATACTCCACATCACTTTTGACCCTCGCTGTTACACCTTAGGCAGCCGTATCCCGTCTGAGGTACTGTTGGTCGGACTTCCAAGCTGTGCAATGAACCTGATGGGCGTATTTTCCAACATTATGATGAACCGATTGATGGTCTCTTACTGTAACGAGGCTGTGGCAGGCATCGGCATTGCCAAAAAGATAGATATGCTGGCTTTCGCCCTGGCTAACGGACTCTCCCAAGGAGTCCTGCCCCTGATTGGCTATAATTATTCGGCAAAAAATTATAAGCGGATGCGCTCCGCTATCAAGATAACGTTAATCTTGTGCCTGTCTGTGACCTTTGCGGCGGCAGTACTGCTGTTTACCTGCGCAGGTCCCATTGTAAAAGCCTTTATTGACGATGCTGAAACCGTCCGGTACGGCAGCGTGTTCCAACGAATTATCTGTACCACCGGCCCCTTCACGGCAATCACTATGGTAATCATCACTATCTTTCAGTCTGTCGGGCAAAAGCTGAAACCACTGATTCTTTCCATGATGCGCAAGGGTGGTCTGGATGTGCCTTTTATGTTTCTGATGAACGCGCTGGCAGGCGTAAATGGCATCGCCTGGGCAACACCCATGGCTGATTGTTGTGCAATGCTGACAGGGATTATCCTGTTTATTCCGTTTTGGAAAAGGCTGCGGCTTGCGGAAAATGAAAAATTTATTTGAGAGTAGTTACAAATTTCTTCCGGAAGCTGTGAAATAGCAACACCGCCATTATCCGGGGTTTCCTCATTAATTCCAACAGAAATACCGGCAATATTTCCGCCTTCAATCACGACCGTAACCTCAAAATTTCCATTCTTACCATTTGCTGTTTCAGTATATGTGCCATCTATCCATGTTCCTGCCTCGGCAACCTTATAATCCTTTGCCTGCTCTGTATCAGAAGTGACGCAACCTCCAAAAAT
>JAIDPH010000182.1 GCA_029062885.1 Lachnospiraceae bacterium | reverse complement strand
TTTGACGGATCATCTCCAGGTACTTCTGGCAGGTTCTCTCCAGGTACTTCTGGCGGGTTCTCTCCAGGTTCTTCTGGCGGGTCCTCTACAGGTTCTTCTGCCGGGTGCTCTGCAGGTTCTTCTGACGGGTTCTCTTCAGGTTCTTCTGACGGGTTCTCTTCTTTAATTTCTTCTATTACTTGTTCATCAGATAACGGATCCACTCCTACAAATTTCACCCAATTCAATGATGCATTTTCTGTTCCAGTCCCGTCTCCTTCAGTTACGTCACTTTTTGGAGTTGTAGTTTCCTTCTGCTTTAAATCTTCCAACTGCTGAATCAAATCATCATATTGCGTTTGAAGTTCAGTAATGTTTTCCTTATATGATTTAATTTCCTCAACATTTTCCGTAATTGTTTTTTCTAATTCCTCAAGTTCTTTATCCTTTTCTTCCTTTATCGCAGGAAATCCGGCTATCGTACTGACATACGTATATTTTCTTCCATCATCATCAACTATATAGACAGGTGTATCACTGTCATATTGGCTGATATTTTCGTCAGTAAGCGAGTCACTACTAAGCAACGAATACCCTTCATATAACCGCTCATTTGAACGTTCATAAGATGAATCATCCAGCGCCTGCATCATCAGCTGCTCCGGTATCGCGTTTACAAGTATGTAATCTCCGCCATCTGCAGGCGTCACATGCCCTTTCACAAAACTCCAATTGCCTCTTTGTTCATATTCTACAAAATCATCGGCGTTAATATTAAAAGGGTCACCGCCATAAATTTCAGTCCAAGTGCCATTTCCACTATACGGACTTTCTAAATATTTGTACTCGCTATCCGCACCACTTTCTGCTAAGGTTCCGGCTTTATCCTTTCTGATATTATAATTTTTATATCTCTCCAAATCGCTTCTAAAAATCTCCGCAAGCTTCTTCTCAAGCTGCGACTGCCCGCTCGACAGATATCCTATGGTGCCAAGAGGCAGATCATCATCTGTAGTTCCCGGTACAATATCCAGAATGATATATGCTTCCCCGCTGCCGTGGTCTTTCAAAGCCTCGGAGACTCCGCTTAAAGTATTCGCTTCTACCGGAACCGATACCCTCATGGCATGCCATACCAATGACAACGCTATCGTGACTGCCATCACGGAGGCAACCGTTGATATTATGAGTTTCTTACTCACCTTCGGCTTTACTATGTAATTTCTTCTGTTACTTTTCGGTTTCTTCATCTTATCACCCTATTTCTTAATGCATATACTTATTACCGCATGGTTTACAAAAAACTACTGTTTCACTAATTCCCATGACGTACCGCCCTCTTTATAGGTAAACGTCGCATTATAATTGTTTTCATCTTTATTCCAGCCTGTATAATAAGTTACTGTCAAAGTATAAGTCTTAGTATCCACATCATACTTACACTTCACTTCCTTACAGTTTGCATACTCTACACTCTGGGCATTGGGTTTTCTGTATCTAATGGATACTCCGTCAGTCTTGCCTATCTGCTCTTCTTCAGGATTTTCTTTAAATGCATTCAAGTCAAACCCAAAGTTTCCATACCAAGGATTAGTAAATGCCTCATCTGTTGGCAGCGGGATATAAGCTTCCAGCTCCTTACCATCTATTTTTATTCTCGCATTACCATTGCTTGCAACCGTCATATTTCCCCTATTCAGCTGCTCATCCAGGGTTCCTGCCCATACTCTGTTCCACTCGGTTCCGTTTGCAGAACATTTAAAGGTTCCAGCCGACATTTCTACCTTTTGACCCCAGAGCGAATCCGTACACTTATAGAACAACTCTATCTCATAAGCATCCTCAGTAGAAATATACTTACAGGTCATTCTGGAGAATTCAATTCCCTGAATATTACCATCCTTATCTCTCAATCTGAAATAGTTATATGGGCTGACAGACTGTACCGACGGATTTCTCAAAGTAAAGTAATTCCTGAATGCACCGTCTGACGGAGTCGGGAAATAAATCTCGCCTTTGTAAAATCTGTCATATGCATTTACCCATAAATCTTTCAGATTACCGCCTGCTATTATCGTAAAGTGAATCGTGCTTTCCGGTCTGCTATAATAGTGCTCTTCATAATCCGGCTCATAATTCGGGCTGACATAGTGAACGATAAATCTTGCAGCATCCGTCTTATTACTATATTTAAAGAACGGAATATACTTATAACTTCCGACCGCATCCATCGCATTTCCGTTTCCATCCAACTTCACCTTCAATGTATCGGCTTTATGTATCGAACAGTCATTAAATCTTAACGCACCTTTTCCGCCCGCATATGTCTTATCGATATACTGTCCCGTACTCTCATTATAAACATACAATTCTTCATCTGAACCCGTATAAAGGTTTATTTTTACATCATTTATAACCCTTTCACCATCGCTTCTCGTGCTGCTGACTTTAGTCGCTCCACAGGATATTTCCGTACCACCCTGAAGGGCTGATATCGGGCTGATGTTTATTTCTTCACCTGTATACTCTTTATTGTTATAGACAAACGTTATCTGTGGCTTCAACAATGGCACAGTCAGCTTGGAAGAAGATGATATTTCACCGATATATGTTCCCGTACTGTCCAGATGTCCTAAGTACTCCGTCACCAGCTGGTTACGCTTTGCCTCATAGTCCCATGAGTTTTTATTCAGCTGATAGTCCAATACCTGCATGGAAATATAGTAATTATTATTCAAATTCAGTCCGAACAAGTCGGCTCCGATACGAATAGCATAACCATCAGTATTAAAAATCATTACTTTGTCGTTAGCCATAGGCGCATTCGGGTCTTCCTCTTTAATGCGTACACATACAACAGCATATGCATGAGGATAATCCCAATTTAACGTAAGGGGCTCATCACCGTACTTAAAACTGCCCTCCAAAGTCAAATCACCGCCATGATCTGCCACTGTCAACGTAATACGTCCCGTTACCTTATCATAATTCCTTCCAAAGCTGTTACCCGTGGTAGACAAAAGTGACGTTGCCTCGATAGTAATCTGCATACCGGGCCGAGCGGCCGAACTGATAGTGAACTCTGCGCTGTCATGGCTGCTTGAATCCATCGTACAGATACCGTTTGTATCTATAAGGTTCCACCTATACGGGTTTTCGTTTTCTACCACATATTTGTCTATGGCAATATCGTCTCCGCAATTACTACAGGTAACCCCAAGTTTGTTTCCCTCAGCATGCGCAGAGATTGTGATGGTCGAGTTTGCGGAGATTTCCAATGCACCGTTCTGCGCATCAGAATCAGCCGATTTATTTAAGCTGACGAGCTTAGCCCTTTTTACATATACAATCACATCCGCCGAAGCATGGTTTCCTGCGGAATCCTCTGCATTCGTCGTAACCGTTACAATAAAACTGTTAGCCATTTCATCTGATGAAATATGTATGATACCGTTAGCAGGATCTGTGAATTCCGTGCGTCCGACCCCCGGATCAGTAGGCGCAGATTCCGTAGAAATTGACCATGTTACGCTCTTGTCGATAACATTCCTTCCGTCAATTACCGGAGTAGAAAATCTGTAATAGTTCTCACCGGGCTCCAGAACAACCATATTTTCCTTAGGTCTTATATTAAGCTCAACCGACCTGTTAACTGCCAGATTGACACTGTTCACCAGTACCTTATTACGGATAGTAATGTTGTTGGATGTTTCATACAATCTATTGTTATATTCATAGCTTATCGAAATCTTAACGACACGCTTCTCTTCCACCTGTGAAAGATCCACACTGAAATCCTTGACATACTCTGCAAGTACGACTCTGTCACCCTCCGGAAAGTCTGTCTCGGAAATTTCAATTTCTGAATAAAAAAGCTTCTCTTCGCTTTTATCCCAGTAAATCTGATAGTTCTTATTACCGTTACCGCCGGTTATTAAGGGTTTTCCGTCTGCATCCTTGGCAATCTCAGGATTACCGTCAGCATCCAGAACCGGATTACCACTTGCATCTACTACCACAGTTCCTTCACCATTGAAAAGAGTAAGGCTCTTATCTTCTACATCAATAGTAAAGTCTGCATCTTTTATCGCCTGCTCCGAAACGCTTCCATCCAGTGAATATCCCACATAGTTCACGCTTCTGGTGGTATCAATGATGACATCTGACATCTGGTTCATGGCAAGCTGTGATTCCTGCTGCACTACGATTTCAGTATTTGACGCCGCATAGCTTTTGGAACTTGACACTATGAATCCAGTAAGCGCCGCTGCGACAATAGACAGTATAACCATGCCGATAAGCAGCTCTACTATCGTAAAGCCCTTTTGATTCTTCATGCAGTTTCCTCTTTCTCTCCAGTTTTTCATGATACACCATGCCTTTCCGTGACCTAATTATTTATCTACTCCAGCTTCAACGTTGACTTTTCCGGTCAGTTTCACTAATTCTATATCATATTTGCGGCCGCCTCCGCCTACGAAAAATCCTGAATATATAGGGTCAACCATGCCGCTGTTTGGGTTTGTGCCTTCTTTAAAAGAACCTGAACTTCTGTCAAAGCCTATATAAAGCGACTTTGTACCATCCAGTTCCTGAAAATTAGTTCCGTCGGTTGAATAGGTTATATATACTTTGGCGTTACTGATTTTCTCAGGCTCTTTGGCCTGCCAGCCGTAGCTTTCTTTAATCCACTGTCTGGCATAAATACACTGGTTAGAAGAATCTCTGTAAATTTCCAGCGCTGCATCGCTTTTTCCCATGGTATTAACCTTGCACTGTGAAATCGCATTTTTCAAATCGTTGGCACAAGTCTTGGCATTTGCTCCGAATACCATGTTAATCGAGAAAAAGACTCCGCCTGTCAAAATCGCCATAATCGCAATAACAATAATTATTTCTACCAAAGAATAGCCCTTGTTGTTCTGTTTCATGATTAACCTCTTCTATTTCTTAATCCAGTTAGAGTAACGTACAATCTGCGACAGGTTGATATCCAGCGTACCCGACGCATCTACTTTGGAAACATCCGTAACTTCGTTAGAAAGCATTCCGCTGCCGTTTTGGAAGAAATCCATCGCTATCTGGGGATCGCTTTCTGAAAGCGGAACGTTAAGCACCCTGTATACATTGGTCTTATCTCTCATTATCGAAACATTGTTTCCGATTGTAACTTTACCCTGAGCTATAACAAGTCCGGTAAAATTACTGTTTATAGTTACGTTTCCACCATCTACTACGCTATCCGCGTCAGCAGGATTATAATTTCCATCTATAGCTACGATGAGTCTGATATTATTATCGGTGGGCGTATAGTTATCTTTATTAGTCAAAACAGCCTTATATCCATCCTCTGTCGTAAATACAAGCACACCGCCAAGCTCCGGATGGTCTATGAAATACTGACGCAGCATATTTTGCCTTATTATGCTGTTAAATACATTTTCATTGATTCCTGCAGAAGCATCTTCCGTCAAATCAGTGCAGAGCGATTTATATTTGCTGCTGATTTCCGCTGACAGGTTCAGAGCGTCTGTCTCTGACCATATATTACTAACCTCTTCCGCATTCTCGGAAATCTCCTGATAGCCTTCTTTTTCTGTAAGAGACTGGGTTACTCCCGTATATAAAGTCGGTAAACCTGAAACTGCATCAGACACTATACTGTTTCCAAGTATCGTGTATTGTGTATTTTCCGCATCATAATCTCCAAGAATGATGCCGCCTGATGCGTATTTATTGAAGTAATTATCAAGTGATTCTTTACTCGTATTAAAATCATAGTACTGTACAAAATATCTGGCAGCCTCATCCTTATCCATAACCAGATAATAGTATAGTAATGTTTTATTATCAGGGTCTGCGCTGTTATACTGTGCGAACACCTTGCGGATATGCGACATATCCGACACGCCAAAATCGCTAAGAGTCTTACCTCCCAGCTTATAAACAGGCTTATTAAAATCAACTTCCACAAAATTTCCACCATATGTAGCGGAATATGTACTCATCTCAGTTACAAGTTTGGCGTTCATAGGATTCTGTCCGATTACAGTCTTATCTTCAAGAATACCTATACATTCCGCCGGAACCAGATATGCAATCTGATCTCCCTTTACAGCGATAGACTCACCCATCAGTACAGGCTGCGACCTGTAGGCTTCCTCTACCGCAGCTCCCGGAGTCCGCTCCTGTCCGATATATGCGCGTCCTGCAAGCATCAGCTTCGTAATACCGCTCATATCTATAGTAGCGTTCCTTCCGTTTATCAGAATAGCGCTGCTCTCATTCGCCGCAACCTTCGTAGAATCATCTGCGGGATTATAATCAATTCCCGTATTGACTGAACTTCCGAAACCATAGTATTCCTTGGTCAGAGTAGCCGTGCTTCCTGTTCCCGAAAGAATCAAATCGTTAGCTACATAAGTCTTACTGTCCAGACTAAGTGTTGCGCTGTTGACGTTAAGCCCTGCGGCATATACCTTGTTATCAGAACCGGACACGCTTCTTACTACGAATCCCGCAGTCGGTCCGTTCACAGTGATATCGCCTTTGGAAATGACAAGCTTTCCGCTTTGAACAGTCATGGAACTTGCCATATTCACGGCAATACCGCCTTCATCTACGCCGCCGTTTCCTGCGTATATACTGCCATCTATGATAGAAGAGCCGCTTCCTGCCTTCGTCTGTATTCCGGTATTTCCAATCAGCGCATACTCATATAAATTATCAATGCTGCGTGACTGATAGAACACAAGCTTGGGCACGTCTATACAAATGTCCGTGTTAACAACTGACACATAACCGTTTTCATCAGTATAAGACACTCTTATATTATGCAAAACAAGAGTGGAATTATTGATAAGCTCCATTTTAGGCAAATATGTAGGGTTATCCCACTCATCCGGATCTACACGTGCGAATAAGTCCGCATTCTTAAACACATCAGAAGCTGCCGACAAATTAA
>JAIDPH010000181.1 GCA_029062885.1 Lachnospiraceae bacterium | reverse complement strand
GTGTAAGATCATATGTACAAGCACTTCTTAAAGTCTCACCTGTATTTGATTTCCTACTTGACAATGTCTTATTCAAACATGCCTTTTTCACTGTACATATCATTTACCTTAGTATATTTAATCACATTATCCAAAATAATACCTATTTTTTCCTTTCTCACAATCTCTTTATCCATTTCTTTTTTCTGAATATAACCAATGAAATTATCACTCGTATGCACTCTTCCATAGACAAGACAAAATAAACTGCTGCTATTGGCAAATTAAATACAAAAGCAGCTAACATTCCAAGTGGTACACCAAATATCCATGTACCAATCAGATCAATCATCATTACATAGGTAGTCTTTCCTCCACTCCTTAAAATTCCACCTAAAATCATGTTCTGTACTTTTACAGGTGCAACAAGAGCATATGCTATAAGCAGAAAACTTGTCATCTGCCTTACGTCTTCTTCAACATTAAAAATCAATACATAATAATTACTTAAAGCAATTATAAATACCGATATCAGAACGGAACAGCCAAGTCCTGTATACATAAGCCTTTTCGAATCCTGATAGGCGCTATTTGAGTCATCAGTTCCCAGCCTCTTACCTATCATCACTCCGGCTGCCTGTGATACACCACTCAGTGCTCCCATTACTAATGCCTGCAAAGGATTGGTCAATATCATCGCAGCAAAAGCTTTTGTTCCTACATGCCCATAAATTGACGCATATACATTTTCTCCAAGACTCCAAAAAAATTCGCTTACGAGCAGCGGCATTAAAATAGCTAAATACCGTTTTATACACCCTTTGTCCATACTGATCTCACATGGAATTTCCCATGAATGCTTACGGCGTAAAAGAAAAAATAACATAACAGTAACTATGCATCCCAGCACCTGCGCAATAACAGATGCCCATGCCGCCCCTTTTACACCCATTGCCGGAAAACCCGCATTTCCAAAGATCAGCACATAATTTAAAACAGTATTTGTTATACTGGCAAAAATGCCTGCATATAACGGTATTTTCGCTGCCTGTACGCATCTAAGATATGCTGAAACAATTGATGTAACCGCCACCGGCAGAAAACTGAGTGCATATATCCTGAGATATTGCACACCTTCCAGTACTGTAATCCCATCATTTGTATACAGCCCCAAAATCTGAGACGGTATCATTACACTTAGTAAAGTAAAAATCCCCACTAATATCAGAGAGACTGCTAAATTTGTATAAAAACCTCTTCCTACTTCTTTTGTGTCCTTCTTTCCTATGTACTGCGCCATCATAATGCCTGCCACAGATGCAACTGCCGCAATTACCACTGAATAAATAGACGCAAACTTGCCTCCCAATCCGATACCTGCAATGCTTATACTTCCAAGCTGTCCAGTCATAATCTGATCTACTACAGAAAATGAAGACTGCATCAGACATTGCAGCGTTACGGGAACTGCAATTTGAAGTAGTTCCTTCTGAAATTCCTTTCTTCCCATTTTATTATTCCTCCAATCTACGTTAAGCAGTTGTAAAAATAATAAAATGAACTACAATAAATAGCAAAGGTTAAACGCATAACCAATGACAAAAATCACTCATAAATTTTGTACATATTTACATCACATACACTGTCACGCTCTATCAGAGTTACAGGTAAAATCACATTTTTTTCTCTACAGCAACCATCTTTTATCCGGCTTAACATATCAACTGCTAAAGATGCTCTTTGCTGATAATCCTGCTTTATCGTAGTTAACGCCGGTACAAATTTTTCACACTCCCTCACATTATCAAACCCTACTACAGAAATATCCTCGGGTACGGATACTCCCACGTTTTTCAGAAATTGAATAAAATCCATTGCGTAATAATCAGACACCGCGAAAACTGCAGTATAATTTTTTATTTTATCTAAATGCCTCATGTAAAAAATAAGGCGAGTTTCCTGCTCCATAGGTATTACCATGAGTTCTGCCGTCGGAATCTCGCTTTTTAATCCCATAATTCTTTCCATATCCATGCATATATCATTATCCGATATACACAGCACAGCGCTATGCCCTCTGCTTTTCAGATAACGTCCAACCTGTACCCCACCGTCAAAGTGATTTACTTCAATGTTTACAAGATTTCCAAAACTTTCCATATATCCATCATAAACAACAAATGGGATATGCATCTGCTCCCTCAATTTTTTATAGTCCTGCTCACAATAACCAATCAGTACCATTCCCTCCATATTCCACATAGAAGCGTATTTAGGAATTTCATTCCATTTATCAGTTACTTTGAGCATAAGAAATTTTCCTGATTGTTCAATCTCTTTTGCCAATGCGTTCACTGATGCGGAAATAAACGGATCTTCAAGTGTGTGCCCTTCGTATTTCTCATGGTCATTAATAACTACCCCGATAATTTTAGAATCATTTTGCGCTAAGAGTATACCTGCCATACTCGGAATATACTGTCTATCCTCCAGAAGCTGTTGTACACGTTTCACCGTCTCCCCTGACATCTTATTTGTCTTCCCATGAATAACATTAGATACGGTAGCAGTACTTAATCCCAGCTCCTCAGCAATGTCAATAATCCTAACTCTTCCATTCTCCATATAAATCAATCACTCTCATTCAGTCACTATATTCTGCAGCCATACGCCTTTTTTCACAAGAACAAATCCTATGATACATTTAATCCAGTCTGCTATCTGTACCATTGCAAAAATAGCAATTACGGGCACCATGGTAAAGCGGCTTAAAGAATATGCTACCGGAACGCTGACGCACCATACAAATACACTGTCAAATAAAAACGTGACAATCGTTTTTCCTCCTGAACGCAGGGTGAAATATGCTGCATGCATGAACGCCGCCTGCGGCA
Organism: Lachnospiraceae bacterium; assembly: GCA_029062885.1. Taxonomy (GTDB): domain Bacteria; phylum Bacillota; class Clostridia; order Lachnospirales; family Lachnospiraceae; genus UBA3282. Next base: position 3,836 of record JAIDPH010000181.1, on the reverse strand, counting down.
TAAAAATTGCCTGCGCAATAATAAACTGAACTGCCAGCGCCTTTACATCAGGAGTCGTATTATAAATCCGCGGGAAGAATGGCGCAATGCAAACCATCAGTAACGCTACCCCTATACAACTTAAAACGGAAAATACAATAATCTTGTTATCCGTATCTCTTGCCTCTTCCATTTTTCCTGCTCCCAGAAGCTGCCCAACAATAATTGCCACTGCATCACCCATTGCGATAAATACAACATTGAACACATTGTTGATTGTGTTGGAAATATTAAGTCCGGCTATGACGCTCAATCCCCTTACGGAATAGCACTGGATAAGGACCGCCATACCTGCGGACCACATTGTCTCGTTAATCAGAAGCGGCGCACCTTTTATGAAGAATTTCCCAATCAGATGTTTCGGAACTTTCAAAGTCTTATAAACATCCACTATGTAAGGATTTTTTTCTTTATGCGTATGCGTCCAGACAATTACGATCATCACTTCGACATATCTTGATATGACGGTTGCAATGGCAGCGCCTATAACGCCAAGCGCGGGCAGACCGAGTTTCCCATATATAAGCAGATAGTTTAAAAATAAATTGACCAGAACCGCAGCAATTCCCGCTTTCATAGGAACTACCGTTTCACCGCATTCACGCAGAATACTTACATAAACCTGTACTACCATAAATGCAGGCAGTCCTAGAAGCATTACATGCATGTAGCTGATTCCATAGCCAAGCGTCGCTGCAAGGTCACCTCCGTCATTGCTGCCGTTTAAATACATCTGAATCAGTTCTCTGCCAAAAAGCAGCAATAAAATAACAGCGCCAGCCGTCAAAATAAACGCCATCCAGAGTTTATATCGGAAGGTGTGCCTGATCCCTTCTGAATCCTTCTGACCGTAATACTGTGCCGTAAAAATTCCCGCACCTGCATGCCCGCCAAAAAGGCACAGGTAGTATATCATAAGCAGCTGATTGACGATTGCCACGCCGGACATCTGTTCTGTACCAACCTGCCCCACCATAATATTATCAAGCATGCCCACAAAGTTTGTAATGCCGTTCTGAATCATTATAGGCACCGCTACTGCCAGAACCATCTTATAAAAAGCTTTATCGCCTATGTATTTTCTTCTAACATTACCAGTCATATAATAATCCTTTCCAAGCCTGTAAAAATTAAGTCATAGTCAGACTATTATACCGCAAAATTTTATAAATGCAATATGCCTGTAATAAAAATTTCCAGTCCTATTACAATCAGTATAACTCCACCCAATATTGCCGCCTTATTTGAAAATCTGGTTCCGAATTTTTTGCCAAGAATAAGACCTGTCATGCATATAATAAATGTCACGACAGCAATAATAAATGCGCATACAATAGCCATTACGAGTCCATACTCGGCAATTGTAAATCCTACCGATAATGCGTCTATGGAAGTTGCTATACCCTGTATCATCAGAGCTTTAAAACCCACCTTCGTTTTCTCCGCCTCAGAGTCTTTATTTTTTATTCCGTCCAACAGCATTTTTCCGCCAATATATGAAAGCAGCGCCAATGCAATCCACGGAATGAATTTCTCAAACGCCTCAAAGTACTGAACTATCGTATGGACACATATCCAGCCAATCATCGGCATTATTGCCTGAAAGACTGCAAATACCCCGGCAACTGCACACATTTTTTCTTTCTTCATATCCGGCTCATTTAGTCCATTTGCAAGCGACACTGAAAAAGCATCCATTGCAAGTCCTACTCCAAGAAGTATGCTGTTAAAGAAAAATAATAAGCTCCACTCCATCTTTTGTTCCTCCTGTAATTCGTTATTATAAGCATTGAAAAGCGTCGCGTAATTTCTTATAACATTAAAAAACCAAGTATAGCTTCTCACTATACTTGGATACATATTGTAAAAATATGGACTTCATGCATAGTAAGGACTATACATGAGTCTCGCAATTTAAAACAAGCCAGACCTTAGAGGTCAGTATGTTGACTTGCTACGATATACGCTTGCTACTCCCCCATGGGATTGTTATTGATGATAATTTATCACTGATTACGCTTTTTGTCAACTGTATATATAAAAAGTTGAAACTTACCTCTAGTTTGTTTTCCTATTATACTATCTATATACAACTTTTTAGTGACGTACACATTTGCAAGTTTAGTTTTGCCTTATGGATTGCAATTTCCCCAGAATCGTCAACAGTGTAACCATCGTCAATCCAATTGTATATAGTTTGATAAGATATATCTCTCCTAATCCGGTCGTCACTACATATGTAATAAGAAAAACTAAAGATATTATTTTAAGCCTGTGCCGAAAGCAGTCAATATCTTCTGGATCCAGTTTTCTATTAATGTGCTGGACGGGTGACAATATCAGTAGTAATACCAGATTAGTAATTGATATTGTTGTCATACCCCACCAGTTAAAACTTAGGTTCGTTGCAAAAAGAGATAAGATAATAACAGTACAGGAAAACAGGTAACACCCCATCCTCGTATGAGCATGGTAACCACCTGTATTGCGCCGAAATACGTAAAATACAGTAAAAATAATAGCAAACTCAAGATATTTATCCATACATAATGCTATCACAAAATAGGATGTATAATGTAATGTTTTTAATATTGTGGTTTCAACACCAAACTTGTATACCTCCATATCCGCGACAGCTATTGAATTATTCTCTATTAAATTTTCTATTATTTTATCAACAAATACTTCACTTACGTTTTTCACTATTTTTTCTTTCTTTTAAATTTGTTAACATTTTCTGGCATAGGCGGCTGATAACCAAATCCCAAGCAGACACTATCTACCTCTTTCCGAATGTTTTTGTCCAAAATTAGAACTATTAATTGTGATAACCCTTTCTTCATTTACATTTACCTCCTTGAAAAATATTAATAACCATATTTATTTTATTCTAATTAACTATTAAATCAATTCTTTTTGTTGAATGTACAACTTTTTATCCCGACGTACAATCACTAAATCACCAAAATCAAAAAAACATATACCAAGTTGCAGATTACAGTCTACAAGCAGACATTTCAATTATCACTAATCGCTTTCCCTGTTTCTATGTCTATCTCAATCAAATGATCTTCAATTTCAACGCCTAAGCGTTCATATAATCCATGTTCTTCGACTCTTTCCAGATTATCTGTAAATATCTCGAAAGGAATATTGCAAATCTTACAAGGGTATGTTTCTCCATATCGATAGCTAAGCCACAAATCTTTTCCCTTATCATTGACAAATATATAAGCATACTTATCATTTCGAAGATATCCTTCAGGAATAGACTGACAGTAGTACCATGCCGAAGCATCAGTCCATTCATCGCCGCACATCATATCCAAAGCCTTTCTTGCAGATTTATAATTCTGTGTCTCATCAATCGCTTTCATGAAATCTGTGCCTTCATTTGTTTTCATTTCCTCTGATTCATATTCCTCTATTTTGAAGTAATCGGGCGAAATAGTAATGCTTAGTATTTTGGCATCAGCCTGATAGCTATACATATATGCGTCGTCATGCACTTCCTCTATATGCAAATTAGTCAGCTCCGAATCATTGATCCCTAGTACCATCAGGCACGCCTGAATGAATTCTTTATGTTCTTCAGGTACTTCCAAATCGGTAATACCATAATTATTTTCATTTTCTTCTGATACAGGGTTTTCCAGCGCATACTGTGCCTGAAGACTATAATCCCGTTTGTAAGAAAAATCAATGTACTGCCTTAGCTCATCATCCGTTAACTCTCTGGAATCCGGCAGGATAAACATTCCTGTATCACGATTATAATAAAAATCCACATCTGTCTG
>JAIDPH010000180.1 GCA_029062885.1 Lachnospiraceae bacterium | reverse complement strand
CGCTGCATTGTCGCTCGTAGCGGTACTAAGCTCGAAAGAACCTCGCTAAGTACCGACGGCTCCATAGCACCCTGCTTATGATATTGTTTATATTGTCCAACTTGGTTTTGGAAATGGGAAGTTTTGGAAATGACTAAATAATTATTTAAAATATAAAATTATATTAGATTATTTTAAGAAAGAAGGATGGGAAAATGGAATTAAGAACTGCGGCATCGCCTAAGGATGTCAAATATTATACTACGGAGCGTCTGAGGGAGGAATTTCTGATTGACGACTTATTTAAAAAGGATGAGATTAAACTGGTGTACAGTCATATTGACCGTATCATAACAGGCTCAGCTGTACCGGTAAAGCCTTTACAGCTTACGGCTGGAGATGAGCTGCGCGCGCAGTATTTTTGTGAAAGACGTGAGTTGGGCGTAATCAATATCGGAGAACCCGGCAAAATCACGATTGACGGTAAGGTATATGAAGTTGGGCATAAAGAAGGTATGTATATCGGAATGGGCTCTAAGGATATCATATTCGAGAGCGTAAATCCGTCTGCTCCTGCAAAATTCTATCTGAACAGCGCTCCGGCGCACAGAACATGTCCTACTGTTCTGATCAAGCCCGAAGGTACGCCTTCTGAGGGCGTTGTAATCGTAAAGGACAGCAACAAAGTAGAATTAGGCTCTCAGGAATCCTCTAATCACAGAACCATCTGCAAATATATTCTGCCCGGTCAGGTAGAAAGCTGTCAGTTAGAGATGGGAATGACAAGGTTAGAGCCCGGCAGCGTATGGAACTCAATGCCGTGCCATACACATGACAGACGTATGGAAGTATATCTGTATTTTGATTTGCCGGAAGATGCGATTATTATGCACTACATGGGCGAACCTACGGAAACCCGCCACATAATTATGAGAAACGAACAGGCTGTCATATCTCCAAGCTGGTCGATTCACTGCGGCTGCGGTACCCAGGCATATACCTTTATCTGGGGTATGGTTGGTGAGAATCAGGATTTTGACGATATGGATAACTGCGCGATGAAGGATTTACTATAATATTAAAAAGGAGCTTAGCATTACTATGAAAATAGCATTAATAAACGAAAACAGTCAGGCTGCAAAAAACGAGCTTATATGCAGCACACTGAAATCAGTCGTAGAACCGATGGGACATGAAGTGTTCAATTACGGAATGTATACCGCTGAAGACGAGCATCAGCTTACTTATGTGCAGAATGGCATACTTGCCGCAGTTTTATTAAATTCAAAAGCTGCTGATTATGTAATTACAGGATGCGGAACCGGTGAGGGCGCTATGCTTGCCTGCAACGCTTTTCCTCAGGTTTTGTGTGGACACATTGAATCACCGTTAGACGCTTATTTGTTCTCTCAGGTAAACGACGGCAACTGTATCGCTCTTCCCTTTGCAGAGAATTTTGGCTGGGGTGGTGAACTGAACCTGACATATATTTTTGAAAAATTATTCTGCGCACCGGGAGGCGGCGGCTATCCGAAGGAAAGAGTAGTTCCTGAGCAGAGAAACAAGAAAATTCTGGACGAAGTAAAGAAGGTAACTCATAATGATATGGTTTCCATTCTTGAGAACTTAGATAAAGAATTGGTTAAAGGCGCTTTAAGCGGCGAGCATTTCTCTGAGTATTTCTTCGCAAACTGTAAAGATGAGGCGATTGCCGAAGCGGTAAAGAAGGTATTGGCTTAAGAAATACAAATACAATAATAAGGGCAGCCTATAAGTCCGCAAACGGCTTATGGCTGCCCTATTTTTCATTTCTTTTTACATTGTACTGCGCTTACTTATGCTCCAGCCTGCTTACGTGCTTCTTTACAGAGCTCTGTAATCTTGTCAAAATTACCAGCTGAAATATCAGCTTTCTTGCATACCCAGCTTCCGCCAACTGCAAAAATTGCCGGATTTGCTACAAATTCTGCAATATTTTCAGTATTAACACCGCCTGTAGGTATGAACTGCATATCCGTAAACGGAGCTGCCAGATTGGTGATTGCCTTCAGACCGCCATATATGTTTGCAGGGAAGAATTTTACAACCCTCAGACCAAGCTTACGTGCAGCCATGATTTCCGTAGGGGTAACGCAGCCCGGAGTTACGCTGATATTCTGGGAAACACACCATTTTACTGTTTCTTCATCAAATCCCGGCGCTACGATAAATTTAGCTCCGGCTTCTACAGCTTCTTTTGCCTGTTCTACATTGAGCACCGTGCCAACGCCTACTACCATATCAGGACATTCCGCCGCAACTTTGCGGATACTGTCAAGCGCTGCTGCTGTACGCAATGTGATTTCCATTACATTGATGCCGCCTGCTAACAATGCTTTTGCAGTAGGAACTGCATCTTTTGCGTCTTCAATAACTACTACCGGTACAATAATTGAATTTTTCATGCTTTCTGTTACATTACTCATTTTTATACTATACTCCCTTCTGCTTTCTATAAATAATTGATTCTACAACTGTTATCCGTAAACTAAACGACTATCTCTGCACTCTGGCACCAGCGCCGCCCATTATAGCTTCTACTTCTTTTTTGCTTGCCATAGTCGTATCGCCGGGGGTCGTCATAGCCAAAGCTCCATGTGCCGCTCCGTAGTTTACTGCCAGTTCTGCGTCTTCCGTTGTCATCAATCCGTAAATCAGACCTGATGCAAACGAATCGCCGCCGCCGACACGGTCCATAATTTCCAGACCATTGTAATCTTTTGCCTTGAAAATCTCACCGTCTGCCCAGCAGATTGCGCTCCAATCGTTAACCGTAGCTGTTTTAACCTGACGAAGCGTAGTAGCAACCGCCTTAAAGTTAGGATAGGTCTTAGCAGCTTCGTTAATCATTTTCTTGTAACCATCCAGATTCAGGGTCTTGAGATTCTCATCGTTTCCTTCGATTTCAAATCCGAGGCAAGCGGTGAAATCTTCCTCGTTGCCGATCATAACATCTACATATTTTGCAATTTCTTTATTAACTTCCTGTGCCTTTGCCTGTCCGCCGATTGCACTCCACATGGAAGGACGGTAATTCAAATCGTAAGATACAACTGTACCGTATTTCTTAGCTGTCTTAATCGCCGCAAGAACGGTCTCACATGACTGCTCTGATAAAGCCGCATAGATTCCGCCTGTATGTAACCAGCGTGCTCCGAGTTCGCCAAATATATAATCAAAATCAAAATCTTCCGGAGTAGCTTTGGAAATTGCCGTATTTGCACGATCAGAGCATCCAACCGCACCGCGAATACCAAATCCGCGTTCTGTAAAATTCAAACCGTTACGGCAAACACGTCCGATACCGTCTGTTTTCATCCACTTAATCAAAGAAGTGTCCACACCGCCCTGATTAATGAAATCCTCCATAAGCATACCTACTTCATTATCCGCAAATGCCGTAATTACTGCCGTATTCATCTTAAAACATTTTTTCAAGCCGCGGATTACATTATATTCTCCGCCGCCTTCCCATGCCTTAAAAGATCTGGCTGTACGGATTCTTCCCTCGCCCGGATCCAGTCTGAGCATAA
>JAIDPH010000018.1 GCA_029062885.1 Lachnospiraceae bacterium | reverse complement strand
CTTCTATATCGTGAAGCATCGCATTCATCAACGCCAGTCGGTGAGTTTCATGTACAAGCTCTGCTCCTGTAAATGCCTCCTTTTGTTCAAATTCTGCTTCTTCTTCTGTCAAATCCATCCAGTCATTAGTATGTTCCTTTACATAACGGTCAGCTGCAATCATAAAACCAAAAGTACCACACGCCGGATCATTACATCTCTCTCCCGGTTGTGGCGCAATCAGCTCTGTCATAACATCAATGAGTACCCTCGGTGTGAAATACTGCCCTGCCCCAGACTTCTTTTCATTTGCGTTTTTCTCCAGCAGTCCCTCATACAGATTGCCAAGTCCTTCTTCTTTTGCCGAATACCAGTCCAATTCATCAATATTCGTAATGATTTTCTTAAGGTTTGCCGGCTCCTCAATGTTGCTTCTTGCACCCTGATAAATCTCCTGCACACGTCCGGAACAGTTTTCGCCAAGTTCTCTGAGCAATTCTTCATAAAATCTTTTTAGTTCCATACCATCTCTGGTTTTTAATTCATCCCAGCGATAACCTTCCGGAATATTCTTCTCAGTACCCGTTTCCTTTGCCATTTTTAAAAATAGAATATAGGTAAGCTCCGTTACATACTGATGATAGGTGATTCCATCATCACGAAGCACATTACAAAGATTCCATAATTTTGATACGATTTCTGCGTTTGTCATAAAATGTTTCCTTCCTTATGCGGTATACATATGACCGTTGATTTCATCAATGATTACATCCAGCTTATTTCCAAATGCTTTATCTATCGCTGCATATCCGCCTTTAATTTTAAACTGCGGTGCTTCAAAGGATTCCTTATTCAGCACAACTTCTTTTAGCAAATATGCTTCTATCCGCTCCAGCCAGTTAAGCTGTACCTTGTTTAATTCCGGATGCGCTGCTTTTGTCTTTACAATAGCAGAATGAATCCTTTCCTCTTTGCTGACTAAGGCATCACCAAGACTTCTCTGACGAATAAAGCTGATAATATCTGCGGCAATATCTTCATTAGTCATATCTCTCCAAGCAGTCTTTAACCACTCTTCCCTAAAATTATTCCGGTCAAGAATCAATTTCAGTTCTCTTAATGACTGTCTGGTCAATTCTTTAGGTCTTGTCGCCACAATATTAAGTGCTGCAATTTCATTTAGATTATTATCTATAAATTCATGAAACTCTTTCAGATAATCCTCCGGCTTTGTGGCATCACCATAACCCCTTTCATGGCTGGTTACTTCATCCTGTGCATCACTGATAAACTTTGGTCTTCCTTGATGAACACCTCGGACATATGTAAATGCATCTCGACTCTTTTTCACTGTTTCTACTGCCTTATCAATCGGCATATTACGAAGATTATCTACAAAGCTTTCCGGCGATTCCCCTCCTGTCAAAGATTTAAAATGCTCTCTGAACTCATCTGTCATCTTATTTTTGTTTCTCAAAATTTTAGCAATAATGATATCTACCTGATTCTTTCTTGCCCTATCGCTTTCCAGATTATCTATTCCATCTATTAAATTATCAAAGGTTACTGCTGGATTTACTACAACAGGTTTCATGTTGGATACCGGGTCTATAGCCTGATATACCCCTACCGCATCATATATCTCAAAATGATCTTTCCCAATCTCCGGGCACAGTCTGGTAGCGCGTCCCAGCATCTGTTCAAAAAGAATTCTGGAACGGATTCTGCGAAGGAATACCAGATTCACAATTTCCTCCACATCAATACCTGTCGTCAATAAATCAACTGTAACAACAATATTGGGAAATGTCTCATTCTTAAAACGCCGTATTGCCTCCTTTATTTTTTCTGAATTACCGTTTTCAATAGAACCGGTAATCTTCATAACCGCTTCTTCACTGACTCCCTGTTCCGAATAATAATCTTTCAGTATATTTGTAATCATATCCGCATGGGCATCATCAACTGCAAAGATAAGTGTTTTACCTTTTTCATTTGGGTCAATATCCTTGGCAATCTCCGCCAAAACAGTTTCATTGAAACTTTTTGTAACAACCTTCCTGTTAAAATCCTCCACTTCAAACTTCAAATCATCTTCCAGCTCGTCACTGTTAGTGATTGTATTTGTAATAGGATCATATATTGGAGCAGTACTTCCTGCCTCAAATACAATACCTTCCTCACTAAGTTTTGTCTTAATAATATGAGGTACATCATGATCTACCAAATATCCGTCTACTACGGCTGTACGATAATCATAAGAATATACAGGTTTTCCAAAGATTTCTGTTGTATGAAACGCAGGCGTAGCAGTCAGCGCAATCTTAACCGCATCAAAATAGTCAATGACTGCCATATATTTACTGCGGAAATCATCCTGATTACGATAAAGTACTTCATCTTCGCTCATTTCCTTATCCAGAATATATCCCCTGTGTGCCTCATCCACGATAATACAGTCGTAATCCGATACTCCTATACATTCGTCTGTTTCATTATAAAGTATACGTTTTACAAGACTCTGAACCGTCGCAATATGGACACGAGTATCCTTTTCAAATTCCTTTTCTCCAAGATCCTTGATATCATACAATTGATTCAACGTTTTTAAATCTTCCAGTTTAACCTCTTTAAACGTATCCATTGTCTGATCCCCAAGTGTCGTTCTGTCAACTAAATATAAGATTCTTTTGAACCGCTTAGCAGACAAAAATCTGTAAATCATACCAAGGACAGTCCTCGTCTTTCCGGTTCCTGTCGCCATAGCAAGCAATACCGTATTTTTATGTTCCGCAATCGCTTTCTCGGCAGCTTTAACTGCTTCGATCTGATAATAGCGTAACCCTAATCCATTCGGGTCCTGTAATAGCTCATATCCTGTAGCTGCAAGTTTTCTATCTGCTTCTGCAATATCTCTTTCCAAATCCTGTTCCATGCCCTGAGGACTTGGCCAGCCGGCTAAAGCTTTTGATGTATTAAACTTCTGTCTGATATCTAAAAACCAAATACCCGACATTTCCTCATACTGTTTTATGTAATCCCTACCGTTAGTTGCAAAAAGGAAAGGAACCTTATACTCCCCATACTGTTTCAACACATATTTTTCATGCTCTGCCTTAATCATTCTTGCATAATCTTTACACTGACCATCCAATACCGAAGAAATATTCGTATGTTTTTTCTTAGCCTCAATAATACCAACTATTTTTTCCCCAATAAAAAGCGCATAATCTGCATACCCTCCATTACCCGTCTTAGAATCTGTGGGCCATTCTGCAATCGCAAGATTCTTTCCCTTTGTAGGTCTTACCCCTTTGGAATAACGAATTTCAGCAGTATCAGCATCCCAACCCACTTTACGAAGCTGCTCATCAATCAATTCTCTGGTCTGTGCTTCTGAAAGCTTTACATTTGTTGCTTGTTTATAAGCAATCGCTCTTCGATCACTATCTGTTTTACCTGATTTCTGAATTTGCGCTAATTCAATAAGTAATGATTTATTGAGTTCATCTAACTCTCGATTTTCTTTCTCTAATTCCTCTAAATTAATCTCAATATCAATAGGTTGAACATATCCTACAGGCTTGTAACTATTGTCTCCATATGTTTGCATATACCATACACAAAGTTCATACAATAATGGTAAGTTATTCAATGCTCTTTCACTCTCATCTGTTCCATTATGTACTGCATCGTTACGTTCTTTTCTTAGAATATATAATGTATTATTAATCTCATATGGCAGTAAATCATTTTTCTTTAACAAACGAATACGATTCGCATGGGTATTATCATACTCAGGCTCCTTTATTCCATCATAAGCAAGCATATATTTTACCATTACTTCTGCTAACAGCCCTTGTTTCATAACAGATGTATTTGGGTCTGAATATACATATTTCTCAGACAAATCTCCCAGTCTTGCCAAATCACTCCAACGAGTTTCAAGGAAAGTAAAATTACTCATTCCCATGCTCCCTTCGTAAATTTATTGCATACAGCTTCGTATTATCTTTATATGCATAAGTATAATCGTACAAATTGTTTGTTTCTGTACGAATATTGTACCATTGCTAATTATGATATGACAACCAAAAACTGAAAGCCGCATATATACTAGCGCCTCACTATTTTTAGATTATTCCAACTCACTAATCTCATGATACAAATCCGCATATCTCCCACCCTGAGCCAATAATTCCTCGTGCGTTCCACGCTCTATAATACGTCCATGTTCAAGCACCATAATAGCGTCTGCCTTTCTGACCGTGGAAAGACGGTGGGCAATGACAAAAGTAGTACGATTCTCCATCAGCGCATTCATGCCTTCTTCAATGTGCCTTTCGGTTCGTGTATCGACAGAGCTGGTTGCTTCATCAAGAACCAGTATCGGCGCACGGCTTATTGCGGCGCGGGCAATACCCAGAAGCTGTCTTTGTCCCTGTGAAAGGTTTGCGCCGTCATTTTCAAGCATTGTGTTGTACCCGTCCGGAAGCTGTAAAATGAACGAATGCGCAGATGCAATCTTTGCCGCTTCAATAACCTCGTCATTCGTTGCGTCAAGCCGTCCATAGCGGATATTTTCCATGACCGTCCCCGTAAACAAATGTGTATCCTGCAAAACCATTGCGATATTGGAACGAAGAAACGCCCGGTTAATCTTTTCAATAGGTACGCCGTCAATCGTGAGCGTTCCGTCTTCAAGGTCGTAAAAACGTGAAAGCAGATTGGTAACGGTAGTCTTCCCGGCTCCGGTAGAACCGACAAAAGCAATCTTCTGTCCCGGTTTTGCATAAAGGGAAATGTCATGCAGTACAGGCACACCGGGAACATAACCGAAGCATACTTTATCAAGAACGATATGTCCCTTGATTTCTTTCATATCCGCCGCATCGGTATCAGGTTTTTCCGAAGGAGTATCCAACAGATTGAATACTCTTTCAGCGCCGGCAAGCGCAGAGAACACGGTATTCATCTGCATGGAAATCTCATTGATAGGCTGATTGAACTTGCGGGTGTAATTAAGGGAAATCGTAAGTCCGCCGATATCAAAACCCTGTGTAATCACAAGAATACCGCCGATACAGGCTGTCAGTGCATAAGACACATTGCATAGCTGATGTGTAACAGGTCCTATTATGCTTGAACGGAACTGCGCCCTAATCTGCGCTTCAACCAATACTCCGTTTATATAATCAAACTCTTCCATAGCAATTTGCTCATGGTTAAATACCTTCACTACTTTCTGCCCCGAAAGCATTTCCTCCGAGAAACCGCCCATCATTCCCAACACCTGCTGCTGTGCGGAATAGGCATTCCTGCCTTTCTTAATAATAGTTTTGCTGGCAAATACAAGAACCGGCGCCATAATAAGCGTAATCCCACCCAGAATGAGATTGGTATAAAGCATCAGAATAACCGTTCCTGTAATGGTAATAGCGCCGGAAATAATCTGAATAAGCGTCGTGTTCAGCATTTCTCCGACAGCATCAACATCATTTGTAAAACGGCTCATAATATCTCCGACAGGATGCGCGTCGAAAAACCTGACAGGCATGGTCTGAAGCTTATCCATAAGCTCACGGCGCATCTTTCTAAGCGAACGCTGGGATACCGTAAGCATAATACGCTGCTGTAACCACTGGGTCAAAACGGATACTCCGTAAATCACTGCCATAAGGGCTATGCCGCCCGCAAGACCGGCAATTCTTCGCGATAAATCAGTTTCTTCCGGATCATAATAAAGAAATTTATTCATCACAGGGCGAAGCATATATGCCGCAGTAAGCGCAGTAACCGTGTGCAGAATAACGCAGATAAATGCAGAAATAAGCAAGACACGCTCCCCTGACAGATAGCGAAGCAGACGCATTATCGTCATTCCCATGTTTTTGGGCCTGCCTTTTGCGCTCATGGCAGCGCCCATATTTCTTCTGTTTCCAACGTTTATTACCTTTTTACCATCTGATGTGGCAGCCGTGGATGCATATTTTTTTCGGAGTCTTTCTTCTCTTTTACTGTCCATGATCAGTTATCCTCCTTTTCTTCACGATCCTTCTGCGACCAATATATTTCGGCATATACAGGGCAGTTGTCCATCAGTTCGGAATGCCTTCCGCAGCCGACAATCCGACCGTGCTCAAGAACGATAATTTTGTCCGCATCCATAACAGAATTAATACGCTGCGCAATCACCAGCTTGGTAACGCCGGGCAGTTTTTCACGGAAAGCCCGACGAATAGCGGCGTCAGTTGCCGTATCAACAGCACTTGTAGAATCATCGAGTATCAGTATTTTGGGGTTTTTCAGCAAGGCTCTTGCAATGCAGAGGCGTTGTTTCTGCCCGCCTGACAGATTCGCTCCGCCATGTTCAAGCTCTGTATCGTAACCATCCCTGAAAGATTGGATAAATCCGTCAGCCTGTGCAATTTTAGCCGCTTCCATAATTTCCTCATCGCCGGCGTCCTCATTACCCCATCTGAGATTTTCCGCGACAGTACCGGAAAATAACGTGTTGTTTTGCAGAACCACGGAAATACTCTCCCGAAGATTATAAAGCGGCCATTCCCGCACATTTTTTCCATCAATAAGAATTTCTCCTTCATCCGCATCATACAGTCTCGGAATCATTGAAACAAGCGTTGTTTTACCGCTTCCAGTAGAGCCGATGATACCGACGAATTCACCGGGCAGAATTTCAAAGCTTACATCATCAAGTACTTTTTCGGGATTATTCTTGAAATACCGGAAAGTTACGTTCTTAAACTCAATTTTTCCATGTTCCACTGATGCGCTTTTATCCGTAACCATATCGTCATTCAATTCCACTTCCGCATTCAGAACAGCCGAGATACGTTTATCCGAAGCCGCAGCCCTCGTCCCCTGCAATACAATATTGGCAAGAAAATTAAGCGCATTAAGTATCTGTGTAAGATATGTAATAAACGCCGTCAGCGTACCAAGCTCCATATCGCCGACCATAATCTGTTTCCCCGCAACCCAAACGACAAGAAGCGTCGTAACATTGATTGCCAGTGCAGATGCCGGCTGTATAAGCATCATCATTTTAAGTGCGGCAATGCTTTTTTCCACCAACACATCATTCACGGATGAAAATTTCTCTTTTTCATATTCTTCACGCACAAACGACTTAATAACACGAACATTAGTCGCCGTTTCCCTCACATTAATATTAAGCCTGTCAATCTGCTCCTGCATTTTCGTATAGCGGGGCGAGGCAATAAGAATGATTGACGCAATTGCCGCAGCAAGAATCGGAATCACAATCAGGATAATCAATGCGAGCGATTTATTCAGGGTGAAGGACATCATAACTGCTCCAATCAGCATGACCGGACTGCGGAACATACCGCGCAACAGATTCCGTGTAAAATTCTCTATCTGCGTAACATCATTTGTAATACGGGTAATCAGAGAGCCTGGGGTAAAATCATCGATATTGGAAAAAGAAAAGCTTTGTATTTTACAGAAAGTATCTTTACGAATGCCTCCCGCAAGTCTCGCCGCCCCACGGATTGCAAAGTTAGCGCCCAACACACCTGTAATCAACATTCCCAGTGCGATAAGCGCCATGAATAAGCCATTTTTTATTATATAAGGAATATCGCCGTTTGCAGCTCCTATATTGATGATATTGGCGTTAATATACGGCAGGATAAATTCACCGCTCGCCTCCATTACCATAAAGAGCGGACCAAGAATAAAGCAGTACCAGTATTTTTTAACATATGGTATATATTTTTTCATTATCAGGCTGTCCTTTCAGCATATATCATTCTTCTACTAAAAAAAAATCATCGGTATCAATAACCATAGTGCTGTTTTCCTCTATATTATAACATTTAAAATAATTTTCTTCTAATGGAATCCATTTTTGTTCAAAAGCCTTTAATTTTTCACCTTCTCGATTCTTAAGACGCAATCGCTGCACTTCCTTAGAACAGGTCAGGAAAATCCTGATATCGTACTTATCCGCCAGCAATGGATGAGCCGAATAGCTGCCTTCCACTACTGTCAACATGCAGGGCTGCATCTGTTCGCATCTTACAACTGTTCCCGTCTGACAGTCATATGGCCTATATGTAATCGCTTCGCCTCGATATGCCGGCATGAGAACCTCTCTTTTAAAACGCTCAAAATCTATGTTTCCGCCGGGGAGCTGCTCCCAATTTTCCTCTCTCTTATCCATGGGAAGATAATAGTCATCCATGTGGAAAACATTGCAAGAAAATGACTTGCAGATTACTTCTGCAAGTCCGGTCTTTCCGCTGCCGCAGCGGCCGTCTATAGAAATAATTACCGCTTTTCCCGTATCAAGCTGTTTTTGCACTGCCGTAAGCACTTGCTGATAGCTATGTTCTTTTTTCCTGATTATTTGAAAGAATTCCTTTTCCATTTATTTTAATCTCCCAAGAAAAAGCAGCATTCCTGCTGCTTGACTCATCCTTTAAATCTATATCTCCCTTTTCCATATCCTGATATTGGTTCAATTACATCTGCTTCAAGCAATTTTTTCAATAATTCCGATACAGTTGAATCTTTTAAACCCAACACGTTTTTAGCATCGCTTCTCCCAAATATTTTCTCTTTACCAAAACAGTCAAAAAGTCTTCGTATGTGAGACATTGTCTTTTTTGTAAATTTAATTTCAATGTCTGGTTTTTCCATTCCAATGTCCGGTTTTTCCATTCCAATGTCTGGTTTTTTATACCCCTGAAATACTCCGCTGATATGCATCGACCTGTTATGCAATTCATTTTGCTCATCTAGTAGCAGATTTCCAAGAAACAACTCCAAAAATTCTGTTGTCGCATGAACACCATTTTTCAAATCGTTATAATTAGCTCTTACAAGTGCATTTCTGAAATACCATGCATTTTCAGCAAAAATATCATTAGTTATATCAAAACCCAGCATTCTGAGATACTTAATGAAAAACACTGCGGTAGTTCTTGTATTTCCTTCTGCAAAAAGTCATACTCCAATGTTGCACGAAGTTCTGAGGCGCTGCCATAAATAACTGTTGCCCCATCCAATACCCATTCTTTTTTAGTAATATTATAATCTCTTATTTTGCCTGCATGAGCGTAAATTTCCTGAAACAGCTTCTTATGAATCGAAATATATTCATTCGGAGTAAAACTAAATGCTTTTTCAGAAAGAAGATATCTGTCTAAAAGCTCCTGCGCTTCTTCTATGGTAATCTCGCCTTCAATATTTTGTATCGCTGTATCCTTCAAATACTTTGATGTTTCTAAACCATCAACAGCCTGAAGCCCAATTGCAATATGCCATGCATATCCCTTATCTCTCTTATCGGGTTCTGATTGCTTTATATATTCTTTAAAAGGGTCTCTATCCATTTGATTCCATCTCTCTTTTCAATTCTACCGGCATATTCCTCGGTCCCCGGACCGCATATACGCCAAACTGCTTAATCCTCTCAAATGACCATACTCCCGACTCATACTTCTTTAAAAGTTCCACTTTCATCGCCTGCTTCAAGGTAAGATTTTCATCCGAAAAATTATAAGGGATATCCACCTCCACTGCCCTGCATTTATACAAAATAGATGAATACGGCGCTGCAACATACATATAAATAATATCTCCCACATGAATATCACTGCTCTGCTTCCATGTCACAATATCAGAAGTCTCAAATGCACCGACAACATCATAATATTTTGGATTAGCCGGAATAATCCAGTCCTTTGGCACGCTGCGATTCGATTTCCTCCTCTGTGGAATGCCGTCTTTTGAAATACCGAGTACTCTGTAAATCTGCGCTTCCGTAGCAACAGGATATACCTCATTCATATGATTCACTATCCGCTTCCATGATTCCTTAGAATCTTCCCGATAGGCAGAAGTTATATGTTCATATCCCCAGAGATGCTCAGGAGTAGAGTACACTGCTATAGTCCAGCCATAGCTTTCACCCTTCTTGTTCTTCCGCTGCCTAAAATCTTTCATACAAAGATACATTTTCATTTCAAGGTCTGCGACAGTACCTTCAAAATTCTTCTCACCATTCTTACCAAAACCGGCATTCTGCTTAACCTCGAATGAATACAATTCTGCATCTGCATTCTCTTCCGTAAAAAGGTCCATAATCTTCTTTTGGCGCATAGAAGCCTTCTCATCATCCCAAAGTGCATCGAAGTCATATCCATCCCTTCGATAATTTGCAAAATACGGGAACCACTCCTTGGAAATAAATCCGGCTTTCTTGTCAAAAAACTTACCGTAAGCCACCTGCCCGCTTCTGGCAATAATCTCCCTCCACTCCCACGGGTCACGCTCGTGATTACCACTCCACCAATATTCTGGCACGGTCCTCTCTTCCAGAGAAAATCCTGGAATATCATTCTTGAACAACGGCAGGAAACCAATTTCATTAATATATGCAATTGCCTCTTCTACTGTATGAATGCACTCAGGATCATCCTCACAAACACCATACATAACCCATGTACCGGATTCATTTGCCATCTTTACACCCTTCTGTATGCTTTAGCATGCACACAACTTTAAAACTCTTATTACATAATACTCCAATGAAAAATTATTTGCAATTATGCTTCAGTGTTCAAATATTTATTTCATCAATTCGTCAGTCAGCCGCATAATTTCCGGTGCCAGCTTTGCCCGTTTACGCCTGACCATTTGAGTGTATATCGGATAGGCGCTGATCACGCCGATAATGCCGATAACGCCGACAAAAATTCCGGGAATAAAATACTGCTCCCAACCGGAAACCATCGTACAGCACATTCCGATGCCCATAATCAAAGCGCTGATAATTCCGATAATCAGCGAAACGATGGTCGCCCCTTTTGTCGCACTGGCATCAAGCCTGCGAAGCTGTTCCATTGAAATTTCCTTTTCCGTCGGCGTAGCATACTTACCCCTGATTTTTTTGATTTCCTCCTGCTCCTTAGCGGAATATGTGTAAGTGAATGTCTCTTTCTTCTCTTCCATAATCTTTTACCCCTTTCTTTTCAATTCTTTATTTGCCCGCCAGATCATATAAATTGCCATACCGATTACAATAGTACAGACACCGCCACCCGTCGCGCCGGTCATGACCTTGCGGAACATAGGATCATCATTTCCGCCGAACTGTGACAGCATCGCGGTTTCAAGCGACAGGATAGATACAAGCGCCGCCACTAAGTTGATAGCTTTTGCCGCCGAGAGGACAGGGCTCTTATGCCGACGGGTTTTCACGATATTGACAACTGCGATTATGACTGCATAAAAGGCATAAGCAGCCATCGCATATATGAGCAGACCCGGATATTCAAAACCCTGATTCCGGTGTACCATAAAAATCACGATACCCGCAAGCGCCTGATTCATAAAGAGCAGCATAAGCCCGCACAGCCGGTAACGGCGCAGTTCCAACGTCTCATCCTTCACATTCAGACGCCTTACAAGCAGAAAACGCATCACTGCTAAAAGGATATAATAAACCGCGAGCGCAACAAACCATGTAGAACGGTATATAATGCCTGATACAAGCTTCATGACGATATATAACAGATTAATAAAAAAGCCCTGATACAGAGAAACTCCCGCGCGGAAACGCACATCGGAGAAATACTTTTCCCCCACCACGGTGGAACGAAACTTTTTCATCAACGGATGACCTAAAATATAGCTTTTTATGCTGCCCGACGCCTTTTTTACATAAACTATCCCTGTTATTGTAATGATTAACGCATAGGCGGAAGCAATATAAGAAGCATATTGCAGAACCGGATTTGTAATCTGAAACGCGGCGACCGCTATTACAAACCCATAACCAAAAAGCGCCAAAAGAACCGTCGGCAGCGGCGGCAGAAAAAATAACTTTCTAAGGATTGCTTTCACCTTGTCCATTCCCCGTCCTCCTGATTTTTACAGTAAAAGTACTTCCCTTTCCCACTTCGCTCTCTACGGAAATGTCTCCGCCCACAATATCTGCCACGCGTTTAATCAGTGCAAGACCAAGCCCGTTGCCCTGCGTGGCGTGAGATGTGTCTCCCTGATAGAATTTCTCAAAGATATGTCTGCCGGTTTCCGGCGAGATGCCACAGCCGGTATCTTTTACACGGACAATAGCAAACATTCCGTCTGTTTTCAGCGACACGGACACTGTCCCGCCCGACTCGGTAAATTTCAGGGCATTGGAGAAAAGGTTATTCCAGACAAGCGACAAAAGCTCGTCATCCGATTCTACGAATACTTCTTCCTCAATGTCCGTTTCGATCTCTATGGCTTTTTTCTCCCAAGTGCTTTCAAAATTCAGAAGGCATTCCGCAAGCTGCTCACCAAGATTATATTTCTTCGCCGCCGGATAAATCTGCTGATTCTCCAGACGGTTGAGTTTCAAAATATTGGTAATGAGACTTGCAAGACGACGGGATGACTCCGCAACAGCCTTTGCATACTCGATTCTCTGTTCCTCGGACAAGTTCGGACTTTGGAGCATCGTGCTGTAATTCTGCATAACGGCCAGCGGCGTTTTCAGCTCGTGGGACACATTTGCGATGAAATCCGTCCTCAGGGTTTCAAGACCATCTAACTCTTTCGCCATACGGTTAAAGTAGTCGATGATAATGTTAAACTCCGACTCGCTGTCAATCCCGTGAAAGGGTTCTATACGGGTAGAAAGATCTCCCCGCATCAGTTTTTCCGCACCTTCTACGATACGGCGTACAGGGCGTTCCACCATGAACCGCCGCCGCAGGGCGTCAATCACTGTACAGAGCAGACTGAGCAGCAAAACATTCCCCATAGTAAGAACAGCTGCATAGCGGACGTCCTTTGCCGTATAAGCAATCTCCATAGAGCTTTGCATAGAGTAAAGGAATAGCAGCATACAGCAGGTGATAACGAATGCGATCAGCAGAAAGAATACAACATAACGCCGCAGAGCAGTCAGTATCCGTTTCTGCCGCCGCAAACTATTTTCCTCGCTCATTTCACCACCGCCTTATAACCCAGACCGTGGACGGTTTTCAGTTCAAATTCTTCACAGTTCTCAAATTTCCCGCGCAGTTTCGTCATATACACATCAACCGCTCTCGGTGCAGTGCTGGTCTCTGCGTCCCAGAATTCATCCATAAGCTGAGTGCGGGTGAACGTTTTGCCGGGATAGGACAGCAGCTTATAAATGATGTTAAACTCCCGTGCCGTCAGGGTAATCTCCTCCCCGTCATAGACCGCCGTGCGCTCGTCCATATCCAGTGCCAGCCTGCCTATCTCCAGTTTATGTGAAGTGGCAATTTTTGCCCTGCGAAGGAGTGCTCCGATCCGCAGAAATAATTCGTCTAAATCAATCGGCTTTACCATATAATCGTCAATCCCGATGCGGTAGCCCCGCTGTTTGGAGGCAAAATCATCCCGTGCCGTCATAAAGAGAATCGGAATGTCCTCGTTCAGGGAACGAACCGTTTTCGCAAATTCATATCCGTCAATTCCGGGCATCATAATATCAGAAACAATCAGGTCAAATGTGTTTCCATACATTACATCATAGGCTTCGTTTGCATTAAGACATCCCACCGTTTCATAACCACTCCCGTTTAAAAAGGAACAGACTGTGCGGTTTAAGTCTTTATCGTCCTCCACAATCAATATCTTAAACATCAGGCAAACCTCCATGTATCTGTTTTTATTTATTATAACACCCAAATGTTAAAGTTTTGTTTACGTTTTGTATTTTTGCAAAAAAATTGAAAAAATGCACCGTACAGTTTCAGGCTGTACGATGCATAATCAGGCTCAGTGCTTTGCTGTAGTCTCACGCTGTGCCTGTTCTTCGGCAAGGCGCTTTTTTGCATCCTCCACAGACTCACCCTCATGGGTCAGGAATTTATCCACAAATCCGTCTTCGATTTTCTTATATGCACCAACAACGCCTTCTTCAATCTTCTTATAACCGCCTACAACTGTATCTGCGATCTTTTCATTTGCCTTTACGAGCTTTGATTTTGCCATAAAAATATTCCTCCAATATGTTATTTTTACTTCAACCCTTTAATAAACGGTATCAGGCAGAGCAAGACAACAATCCCCACGATTCCGACTACGATTCCTACCATCATATAGCCGCTCCAAACCATTGTCAGGCACATGCCGACACCTAACAGCAAAGCTCCGACAATCCCAATCAACGTAGCACCGATTGCCTTGCCCGACAGTTTAATCGGTTCCTTATTTTCCATCTTTCTCCACACAGCTACCATGATAAGTAATACAACCAAGCCGATTACTCCCATAATAATACCTTCCCTGCGTGCATTCCATTCTTCTACCAGCCCCATACACATTCCCAGTGCAAACAGAATCCCTCCAACAGTTCCCAGAATCATTGATACAAATGTACTTTTTTTCATAATATAATACCTGCCTTTCTTATTAAATGTGTTGTTCATTTGATAAGAAGAGGATACCATTGGTTTGTTTGCTTAATGTTTAGGTTATGTTTCTGAAATGTTAATTGTGGAAAATTTTGACGGTTGACACCTTTTTCAGATTCTTCTGCTTCAAATTTACTCATTTCAGATATGAGCGCGTCTGAGCGTATGCGGTGTTAATGATTTGAATTGTTCGTGTTCTTTAGCTATCCGGTCTGAAAATAACACAGGATGCGCTACATGGCATCCTGTATATTCTGCTCATTGATACAGCTTTCTCCGCTGTCTATCTCATAAAAACACATAAGGAGATTAACAATTTTATAATTTTGCCCGATACTTCTCAACAAAGGCTATGAGCTTCTGCCGCTCTTCTTCCTGACTCACATTGTCAACAAAGCTTTTTGAGTTTTGTCCGATATCACCAAAGCCAAAGTACATAGATTTTCTGCCACGCTCAGAAAAGTCCATATCCAGATTGCTTTCCTTCTTTCTGTACTTCACAGCCTTAACTTCTGAAATTTCAATTTCCAGAGGCTCTGAAGACTCAGTTAATTCAATATTTACAGGAACAACCACAATTTTGAAGTCTGTTTCCCTGTATCCGAACACAAGACTGATAAACTGGTACACCCGGGTATTTGAATCTTCCTTCCAGGTGGAGCCTGTGGTGGCATAGAGGACCTCATAGGAGTCTCCGTCTGAAACAGCCTGATTAAAGAGCTGGCGCATTTTCACCTTATTTTTCTGAACTTCTTCCATATCCATTTTGGGTTTTCTTGAAAATAATCCCATATGTAATCCTTCCTTTCATAGAGCTTTTGGTTCTGGTTATCTCCGAAGATATTTTAGCACTTTTGGGTATGATGCACAATATTCAAATTAAAAATCATATATAACTCTCAGCTTATCTATTCCGTTTTCAACAGAAGCTTCATGAAGTGGATAATATTTAGAATACAGCTCTTCCGGCTTAATTTTCTTAACAATGTCACTGGAAGGAATATTATATTTCCACTGCATATATATGTAAATATCCGCCGCTTCTTACAATCGCAACCACAATCATTGCAGCATGTAATGTGGAAAAATAAATGAATTTATATATGATTATCCATCACAACACTCCATCAACTCATCATGAACCTTCCCATTCGTAGCCACAACGCTGCTTTTTTTCAGAAGATTCAACGGCTCTCCCTGGAAATCCGTTATCCGCCCACCTGCTTCCGTAACCAGCAGCATCCCCGCAGCAAAGTCCCACGGATTAAGAAGCGGTTCAAAGAATCCTCCTGTACGCCCACAAGCTACATAAGCCAAATCTAACGCTGCCGTACCTGTCCTGCGGATATCCTGGCTTTTCTCAAAAACACTGCGAATACGCCGGAAAGTTCCGTCTGCTAATTCCTTATTATATGGAGATGTACCAACAGCAATAATGGTTTCGCTTAAAGTCTCTGCTTCGGACACATGAATAGGATTTCCGTTTAAAAAGCTTCCCCTGCCTTTTTTAGCATAATAAATATCCTCTCTGAAAGGGTCGTAAATAACCCCCATAATAATCTCGCCCTTGTCATATAATCCCAAGGATACAACGCTGTGCTGATAGTCATGGATGAGATTCGTCGTTCCATCTACCGGGTCCAAAATCCAGTAGGTGTCCCCTGTCATCTCATGCAGCCCTTCCTCCTCACCTAAAAATTGAATCTCCGGGTCCAGTCTGCCCAATTCTTCAGACAGAAATTTCTGAATATCCGTGTCCACCTGCGTAACGTAATCTGCCGGACCTTTCATTTTAATATGCGCTGCCCTTTCCCTGTTTTCTATAAAAGCTCTTGTTCTCTTAATCAATTCAAGAACATCTTCCATTGCAATCTTATCTTTTACTTCCATATTATTTCATCCATCCCTCTTCCACTGTACAGCCCATATAACTGTCTTGTGTGAATATTTTATTTATAGTATACTCTACTAAACACGATTCACACAATCAGTTTTTCTTAGGAGAAAATACGAAATGTCGAAAGAAGTTTTTATTCCTCATAATAATAATGAGTTATATGAGAAGATGATTAATGAACATTTTCCCGGGGAATTGTCACTAGAGAATGTCTGGATGGTCTGGAAACTCCCCAATGGCATTACTGTTAAAGTCTCGTTTGACCCTCTACATCCTGAAACATATCTTATTACCTATTATGGGGAGGGAAAAAGGGAATTCCCGCTAGCACACTGGCATCCCTATATAGAAGATGTATACAGGGATCTGTCTGATATTGCCAGCGGCAAAATATTCTGGGTGAAAAGGAAACGCAAAATGATCCACCTTATCTTTCCGGATCTTCCTATCATCATGTTTAGAGATGAGTGGGAAAAATTCAGTGAGAAAAAGAAGCGTAAGTATATCTTCATATAATCCATATTTTCCATAATAATCCTGATAACTTCTATATAGCTGTCATGTATGCGAATTTAGTCCTAATTGACACATATCACGATTTTTGTTAAACTGTTCCCGTTATTTAATCATATTATTTACCCTAAGGAGGAACACAGTTGCAGATACGAGTTGCCCTATGTGATGATGAAACAGCAGGTCACGAAACCGCCAAAAACCTCTTGTCAGAATACAAACAGAAAGATTCTTCTGTTTCTTTTGCGCTTTCCTGCTTTTCTTCCGGCAGGGAACTGCTTAATTATATTGACACACACGAATCCTTTCAAATCTATATACTGGACATAATTATGCCCGATATAAATGGCATACAGTTAGGTGCTGCCTTGCGGGAAAAAGGTGACGACGGATTGATAATCTATCTGACTTCCTCACCTGACTTTGCTCTGGAATCCTACAGTACGGATGCCCTGCACTATCTCTTGAAGCCGATTGAGCGCAATCAGTTTTTTCAGTGTATGGACAGAGCAATGAACCGCCTGAACCGTTCCCTGACAGAAACCATTTCCATTAAAACTTCCGGCTCCACACGCATCATTCCTGTCCACAATATCCTCTATGCAGAGCGTGTGAACCGTTTTATCCGCTATAACTTAGACGACGGTACCATGATAGACAGCGTAACCTTTAACGGTACATTCCAGAGTGCCGTTTCCCCGCTGCTTTCCCGTCATGACTTTCTTATTGTCGGCTCCTCCTTCGTGGTAAACCTTTACCATGTAACGGAAGTTACAAATTCGGAAATGCTTTTAGATGAGAATCACCATGTTCCCATACCGCGCCGCACCTATAAAACAGTCAAATCAGCGTGGGCTGATTATTGGCTTAAAAAAGGAGAGACTCATGTTATTTGAAGATAATACTCTGTACGTAGTAATAAAAATAATGCTGGTTGTCATCGGAACTCTAGGCATGATGGCTTCAACCACTGAACTTAAACATAAACTACGACAGATTTTATCTGTTTTTTCCTTATATCTGTTGTATGTAGCCGCTTTCAGCGCTGTTACTATTGTTTTGTTTGATTACAAATTTATTTTACGGATTTTCCCGCTTACCATTTCAGCCCCTGCCATTTTCCTCTCCTTCCGGCTTATAGGCAGTCAGCCTTCTAAGTCTGTGTTTAACCATGCGACACAGATTCTGCTTTCCATATATATATCTGTGAGCATAACTTTAATAAATACAAAAATTCATGGCTCAGAAATGACCGATTTCCTGATACGCCTCGCTGCCTACGGTATCATCATTTTCTTGGAATACCGTTTCCTGCGCCGCCCATTTCTGCATATCTTTTCCATTATCCAAAACGGATGGCTCATATTGGCATTGATTCCCTGCTCCTTAATAATTCTTGTGACTGCGCTGATTTCCTATCCGGCTCATTATACAGAAAATCCTACAGGAGTTGTATTTATATATCTGCTTGGAACAATCTCCATAATCATATATTTTTCCATTTTTCAACATCTGTCTATGCAGTACCGTTTCCAAACGGCAAAACAAAATATGGAGCTTTTGGAATTTCAGGTAGAGAATCTGAAAGAAAAAATGACACAGGATGCTGCGGCTGCAGAACAATCCCGTATTGAAAGGCATGATACCCGCCACAGTTTCCAGACAATTGCTCATCTTTTGGAAAACGGAAACACTTCAGAGGCGCTTGATTATATTACCCGCTCTATCAATCGCTTTCAGACGGAAACCTCTGTATCATACTGTAAAGACATTCTATTAAATGCTACACTGTCCTCTTATTTCGGGCAGGCAAAAAAAGCCGGGATTACATTGGAAACACACCTTTCTTTCCCTGATACGCTCCCTGTTGATTCCGGCGAATTTTCCATTGTCATTGCAAATGCACTTGAAAATGCCATAAAAGCCTGCCGTTCCTTTCCTGAGGAACAAAGAATTATTATTTTCAGATGTATTTACAAACCAAAACTAATGCTGGAAATTTCTAACCCCTGCAGCGATGATGTTACATTCTCGCAGGACGGCATTCCTCTGTCAAAAGAAAAAGACCACGGAATTGGCACCCGCTCCATTATAGCTTTCTGTAAAAAGCATAATGCCTTTTGCTCATTTTCCGCAAAGAACGGGTACTTTACCTTAAAAGTGATATTATAAAAGAATGTTCCGTCTTATATCCCATAGTAAACATAAAGACACAGCGACGACGTTTACTTTTGG
The DNA here is from genome assembly GCA_029062885.1 of Lachnospiraceae bacterium. Lineage (GTDB taxonomy): Bacteria > Bacillota > Clostridia > Lachnospirales > Lachnospiraceae > UBA3282. The sequence goes on along the minus strand of JAIDPH010000018.1, from coordinate 6,462 downwards.
AGGGTAAATGATGTCTTCGCCATGTCTACTATGCTCTGATATGATATCGTATTTTTATCGAAAAAGAAAGATGGTTGGAACGAATTGCATTTTAGAAGGTACGGATTGTCATTAATGATTTATCTCCAAAATAATACTCAAAATACTGTTCCCGTAATTCCTTATAGGAACCTCTGGGCAGATAGACTTCCTCTCCGCTGTCTAACAGCATCATCTGCGCATACAGCTGCTCAATATGCTCCATATTGACAATATAAGAAGCACCCAGCTTCACAAATCTTTTATAGGAACTAAGCATTTCATAAAGCTTTTTCATTGTCATTCTCAGATAAACACTCTCATTTTCTTTTAAAAAGACACATTGTTTTTTGCGTTGTGCCTCGCAGTAGATAATGTCGCTTAATTCGACTCTTTGGACGCAATCATTAGCAGTCTGTAAAAGAATATATTGCGATTGATTATTTACAAGGTCTGTGATTACCTTGTCAAGTGCCGGGAATAGCGTTTCTCTGGAAACAGGCTTTACCAAGTAAGAAAATGCATCCACTCCAAACGCATCCAATGCGTGCTCCTGCGATGAGGTCATAAACACAATCCTACAGGTATTGCCCATATTCCGCAGCTTCTTAGCTGTTTCGATTCCTGAACTACCCGGCATATAAATATCCAATAAAATAAGATCCGGCTGATAATTTTTTGTTGTAATCTGTAAAAATATATCCTCCGAACTTACAAACCGCCGAATTAAAAATTCTCCGCCTGCCGACTTTGCATGATAGTCTTTCAGCATCTGCTCTACCTTATCCAGTTCAAATTCTTCGTCGTCACAGATTGCTATTTGGTACATTTAATTTGATGCTCCTTCGGTTTAATTTACATAACTCCTTATTTACTATAACAAAAAAACCACTTGAAAAAGTGGTTTTTGCGGAATTGGTCGAATTTTATACATATTTGGTTAGAATTTTCGCTAAAAATAATACTCAAAATATCTATACCGCAAATCTTTATGTGAACCTCTTGGCAGATAGATTTCTTTTCCACAGTCCAGCAGCAATGTCTGCGCATCAAGCCGCTCAATATGCTCCATATTGACAATATAAGAAACGCCCAGCTTCACAAATCTCTTATAGGTACAGAGCATTTCAAACAGCTTTGTCATTGTCATTTTCAGATAAATGCTCTCATTCCCTTTTAAATAAACACACTGTATCTTGCGCTGTGCCTCGCAGTAAATAATGTCGGTTAATCTGACCCTGTGTACACCGTTATTAGCAGTCTGTAAAAGAATATATTGCGGCTGATTTTTTCTGAGGTCTTTCATTACCTTATCAAGCGCCGGAAAGAGCATTTCTTTGGAAACCGGCTTTACCAAATAAGAAAATGCATCCACTCCGAATGCCTCCAATGCGTGATCCTGTGATGAGGTCATAAACACAATCATGCAGGTAATACCTATATCCCGCAGCTTCCTAGCCGTTTTTATTCCCGAAGTGCCCGGCATATAAATATCCATTAATATAAGATCCGGCTGATAATTTTCCGTTGTAATCTGTAAAAATATATCTTCCGAATCTGCAAACCGACGAATTGAAAATTCTGCACCTACACACTTGGTCTGATAATCCTTCAGCATCCGCTCTATCTTATCCAATTCAAATTCTTCGTCGTCACAGATTGCGATTTGGTACATTTAAATTGTCACTCCTTCGTAATAATTGACATATATCCTCATTTACTATGTCAGCCTGAAAATATCCGGCCCGAAATCATCACATTCAATACAAAATTTCCGTTCTCCGTATAACAGAAACTTTCACCGTCAAGGCGCTCCGCCACCTCTTTTATTGTGGTAAGGCCAAAACCATGATCCTGTCCTTCCTTATCCGTAACGGGTAACTCTCCCTGCTCCACATATAGATCATCCCGGCACCTGTTCTTTATCCGTATCAGAAGATAATTTTTATTGTACCTCATCTGTACGGAAACCATTCGTTCCTCTTTTTCCAGTTCTTTCAAGGCATTGCAGGCGTTTTCCAGTCCGTTGGATAGAATCTGGCACAGCTCCATATAGGGCAGCTCTTCATCCCCGATCAGAATTTCCGCCTTGCAATCCGCTCCCATATTTTCAAATTCCCTAAAGTAGTGGCTCATCACCGCATTAATGTATGGGTTGGCGCAAAACTGCCCAGTCAGAGTATCTATTTCTGCCTCTACGCCTTTTAAATATGTCAGCGCTTCATCAACTTTTCTGTTCGTCAGCAAACCGGAAAGCGTTGCCGTATATCCTTTCATATCATGTTTCATTTTCCTGATGTTCTGCTGGCTGTCAAGCTGCGCCTCCAGTGTGTTCTTCTGCTCCTGCAATATGCGCTCGCTCTGCTGACTGCGGTATAGTAGGAGCTGACGGTAAAGTACCGTAAATAATGTTCCGTAATTAAACAACATAAGAACCAATACCAGTACACATAAAAATGTGTCCTCCGGACGATCTACAATATTCGTGGGAAATTGTACCACTACTACCAGCAGGACATAATACAACATAGTCATTCCCGCCAAAACAGCCCATCCCTTTTTAACCGCACCCTGTAATTCCAGATACGGCTTTCTCAGATACCGCCATGCCAAATATTCCAACAGCGGAAAGATAACCAACCGGCTTACGAGCATCAGCACATACTTCCCACCACCCAAATAAAAGTCCAGCAGATTTGTGACTGCCATAACCCACAGGCAGGTCGTGTCTGCCAGACAGAATGAAAGCAGGAACTTAAACCGCTTATCTGCACTCATCACATAGAAAAAAGCAAAACTCGGTATGGAACAGGTAAACAGAAACATCTTTGCCAGTGCTTCTATACCGAATATAAAAATTCCTACAAAGTTTGCTGTCATCAACAGCCCCATACCGATTCCGCCTGCCATGATAGTCTTTTTTCCGGCAAAACGTGAGCGGAACAGCATTAGAAAGAGAACAATCACATGGAACATTGCCCAACATATGGATATATCCCTTAGTATCGTCATATTATTTGCGTGTGAAAAATTTATTTTTCACACTATACACCTCCTCGGTTTTGGCATGAAATCATGGCGACGACTTCCGGAGGGGGAATTATGCCTTCGCCATTTCTATCATGCACTAAAAATATGATATCATATCATTAACTCTAATAAAAGGTATTGGAACAAATTGCATTTTAGAAGGTACAGATTGCCATTGGCAATTGAATCCCCAGATGAGATACTCTATAATCAGAGTAATAAATCGAGAGTTGCATATGAAATTCTTTAATAAGCTTATTGTTAATATATCAGTGAAAGGTGATATTATAATGGATTATCGTATTGAGGAAAAAGAAGAGCTCAGGCTGCTTGCGTATACCAAAATATTTACATATGAAAGCTGCGCAGAAGAGATTCCTGTATTTTGGGAAGAGTATTATCAAAATGAATTACATAAAAAGGTACCGGGATATTTAGGCATTACGCAGGAAAACTTTAGTACCAGAGGTTTTCCGTTTTCCTATGGAATAGGGTGCTATGCTCATGATGTGAAAGAAATACCGGAAGGTTTTCAGCTTATCACTATTCCGGCTTCTACATGGGCTATTTTTAAATGTGTAGGTAAAGTACCTGATTCGATCCAAAAGACGTGGAGAGATATGTATCTTGAGGGGCTTGCGGGAGCAGATTATGAATGGATACTTGATTATGATATTGAATATTTTTTACCTGGAGATACTACTTCTTGTGATTATGTTTGTGAAATCTGGATTCCTGTAAAAAAACGGATATAAATAAGCTATTATTCTCCTTATATCTGCCAGATGTGTACAGCATAAATTCAAACAATAGCTCATTTATATTAAAATATATCCACGAATTTCAATCCGTTACATTGTTCCAGGCATCCACTCCACATAACCACATCAGTGAATCATGGTTCCTTCCGGTACAATATCATCTACAAAGATTACCTGACATCCGCATGCGTTATTTGTTGCTGCCACCAGCATTCCTTCACTGGTTACGCCTGTGATTCTGGTGGGTTCAAGATTTGCAATCACGATAATCTTCTTACCAACCATTTCCTCCGGCGTATAATATGCCTTTATGGAAGAAACAATTGTACGTTCCTTGATTCCGTCAAATAAAGTCAGTTTGTAGCAGCTGTGAGATTTTCTTATCTCCTGACATTTTAAGACCTTACATACTCTCATATCAATCTGATTGAAAGTATCCAGACTTATCTGCTCCTTAACAGGCTCTACCGGATCAGGGTCTCCGTATTCGATTTTTTTCTCTTCTTTTTCAGGTTCTTTATTTAATTCAGACAAAGGAACCTTTTCTTCTTCCGTCTTTTCAGTTGAAAAGTCAAGTAAGTGGACAAAACTTTCTTTATCAATTGCATACAGGAAAAGATACAGTCTTGGTCCTTTCTCTTTGTTCAGCAATAACTTATAGACTGTTTTGAAGAATTCACCCTGAATCTTCTTTAATTCAGGCGAGTCTGCTCCGTAAACTATTTTGCTGATTTCATACAGTTTGAAGTTCAGTTCATCCAATGTATAATTCTCATTCACCAGATAATCATGCAGCAGTGTGATTTCCCTCTTCTGTTCGTCGTTTAACTGCTCATATACTTCCCAGTTACGATACGGAATCAGTTTGTTGGCATTCTCAGGAGCACAGTTTTCCAGCCAGTATTTTGCCAATTCAAGTCTTTCTTCAAAATCAGAATATTTATATGGCTGTCCAATCTTTTCAAACACTGTCTCAAGCATCGGAACATTAAAATCAACTATGGAACCCAGCTGAACCAAAAGCGACATCGGAACCGTCTTGATCGGCTTGTCTGTCAGCAGGCAGCTCTCCATGATAGATTTCACATGTTCGTCAGCTTCTCCCTTGATATACTGGTCATACTGTTTATCAAATTCGTAATACTGGCGTAATATTCCATCGTCAAAACACAGATCAAACGCCTTGTTTGTTTCGACTCTCGCATATAACCATAACAGAATTTCCGGCTGGTAAATCTTAAGCAATGTATCAGGAGTCATATTCAGTCCTGATGAACCGGACATTTTTCCTGTTGTTCCTTTGATACCGATGAACTCATAACCCTTGAAAATCGGAGCCTTGAAGCCAAAAATCTTTTCGGCAATAATCTTGCTTGTATCATAAGAACCTCTTGGCGCAGCATGGTCTTTTCCGCCGGGCTCAAAGTCCACATGCTCATACATCCATCTCATCGGCCAGTCGATTTTCCATGCCAGCTTACAGTCTGTGTCTTTCTTAAAATCAAATGTACCGTGATGACCGCATTTACATTCATATTCAGCTTTCTTATCCGCATCAGAGTATGACACTATCTTAGTCGTGTCTCTATGACACTCGCTGCAGTATATGCTTACAGGATAATACGCTTCTTTTTCTCCCTCCGTCGCATCCTGTGTGCGAAAACTGTCCAGAATGTCAAAGATTTCCGCTCTTTTATCCAATGCCGTAATAATGTTTTCGCGATAAGCGCCTGAACGATACATACTTGCCTGATGGCGGTAATCCATCTTGATTCCGAATTTGTCAATGGACTCTTCAAATTCTTTCTCAAAATATTCAGCATATGTGGCATGTTCTGTATCGAAAGGGTTGGGAACATCTACATACGGATATCCTATATATTTATCAAAGTCTTCCGTGATTTTTGCCACATTTACAGGCACTTTACGCATCCTGTCATATTCATCCCATGAAAAAAGCAGTTTTGCTTTTTTCCCTTTTCTCTCCAGCGCTCTTACGACAAACAGACTTGTTGCAATATCTCTGAAGTTGCCGATATGAATCGAGCCTGAAGGGCTGATTCCCGCAGCGCATACATATTCTTCTTTATCCGGGTTTCTTTTTATAATTTCCTCTGCGATCAAATCTGACCAATGCATATTCTAAAATCTCCTTAATTACTTCTATCTGCCATTTCCAAGTTGTTTAGTTAGACCTCTTTATAGCCAATACTTTATACTGTAAAGTACCTGCCTGGGTCTCTACCTCTACCACATCGCCTATCTTGCTGCCAATCAAAGCCCTGCCTACAGGCGATTCGTTGGAGATCTTACCTTTTAAGCTGTTTGCCTCGGTAGAGCCAACGATTTTATATTCCAGTTCTTCTGCGTATTCAATATCCAGAATCGTAACCTGACATCCGATGTTGATTTTATCCAAATCAACCTCATCTTCTACAACTACCTCAGCATTCTTCAAAATTTTCTCTAATTCTTCGATTCTTGCCTCTATGTCGCGCTGTTCATCTTTAGCTGCATCATATTCTGCATTCTCAGACAAATCTCCCTGCTCTCTCGCTTCTTTGATTTTCTGAGCCACTTCCTGACGTTTCACGACCTTGAGTTCATGCAGTTCTTCCTCGTACTTTCTCAAGCCCTCATAAGTTAAAATATT
>JAIDPH010000179.1 GCA_029062885.1 Lachnospiraceae bacterium | reverse complement strand
AGAAGGGGACTCGAACCCCTGTTGAAGTCCCCAATGGCTCATTAAGATTAAGTATCCGAGAATCTTTCCCATTAAAGATTTTCAGGATATTTTTTTGATTATAGTATTTTTATTATACGAAAGGAGTACGCTCAATGAAAAATCTAATTAGATTAACAGATATGCAGCCAAGTAATATATATAAAATATTTGCTATTGCCGATGAAATCAACGCCGGAAAATATAGTGATTTTCTTCAGGGGAAAAGTGTAGTATTATTTTTCCCTAATTCGAGTATTCGGACGAGAGTAACTTTTGAGAAGGGAATATATTTATTAAGAGGTCAGCCTATACTATTTCCGGTTGAGACGTTAGATAAGAAGGAAGATTTAAGAGATGTATGCGGATATTTAAATAATTGGGCTGATATTATTGTTGTTCGGCATAAAGACATAAACCTGATTGAAAAACTTGCGATGTATTCTCAAGCTCCAGTCGTCAATGCTATGACTGATATTAATCATCCATGTGAAATATTGTCGGACATGTACTCATTATCAAAAATAAGAAATAATTTTATAGAGGATAAATACTTATTTTGTGGAAAATCCGGAAATATTGGTCTTGCATGGAAAGAGGCTTCTGAAGTCATGGGATTTGATTTGTCACAATGCTGTGGTACAGGATATGAGATGGAAGGTGTGAAAGTATATCATGATATAAAAGAAGCAGTCAAAGGAAAAGACATAATATGTACGGATTCTTTGCCGTCGGAAGTATTAAAAGACTTTAAAGAATGCCAGGTGACCTCAGAAATAATGGATATGGCGAACCCTGATGCTGTATTAAATCCCTGCCCGCCATTTTATAGAGGCGAGGAAGTTTCAGAGGAAGTGATGGAATCAGGATATTTTGTTGGGTATGAATTTAAAAAGAATTTATTAACAGTTCAACAGGCAATAATGTTGTATTGCTTATTGGATTAATACTTAATAGGTTCGTACTAGTTAGACTGGAACAATCTGAATGTTCGTCGGACTCATAACCCGAAAATCTTTTTTATAAAGATTTTCGGGTTTTTTAATGTTTCAAATCACTTCTTTTTCAGATTTGAATGGAAAGAATTGTTGCATAATACAAGTTCCTTGACTTATTAAAGTGGAAGTTTAAGTTTTTTAAATCAAAGAGTATTATATTGAAAAAAGAGGGCGAAATATCCCTAAAGTGTCAATACAGGAGAACATATGGAAATAAAAAGAGATATATACCTGAAGAAAATAATAAATCGTATGCATAACTGAATGGTAAAGGTTATTACTGGGATAAGACGTTCAGGAAAATCATATCTTTTGTTTACCATTTTTAAAAACTACCTGAAATCAGAAGGCGTTGCAGAAGACCATATGATAGCAATTGAACTGGATATGTTGGAAAATAAGAAATACAGAGATACCTATGTCATTCTTGATTATATAAAAGGAAAGGTTATGGATGACGGTGACTATTACATTTTCTTGGATGAAGTGCAGTTGTTGGAGGAATTTGAAGGAGTGCTTAACTCGCTTCTTCATATAAGAAATGCAGACATTTATGTAACAGCAAGTAATTCGAAATTTTTATCAAAGGATATTATTACGGAGTTCAGAGGGCGTGGTGATGAAATCCATGTGTATCATGTCAGCTTTAGAGAATATATGGAAGTATTTGAAGGTGATAAGTATGAGGGATGGAGTTCGTATGTAAATTACGGAGGACTTCCATTAACCGTTACAATGAATACTGATGAACAGAGAATGGAATATCTCACAAAATTATTTGAAGAGACATATATTAAGGATATTATTGAACGTAACCATATAGAAAAAGTGCAGGAGATAAATGATCTGATAAATATTCTGGCATCTGACATTGGTTCACTGACAAATGCTTCAAAAATAGAAGCAACATTTAAAAGTATTATAGGGTCTGATATTTGCCGTAATACGATCAGAGCTTATATTGAATATCTTAAGGATGCTTTTATTATAAGTGAAGTGAACAGATTTGATGTAAAAGGCAGGAAGTATATTGGTACACCTTTAAAATATTATTTTGAAGATGTATGACTTAGAAATGCCAGACTTGGATTTAGACAGGTAGAAGAAACATATCTTATGGAAAATATTATTTATAACGAGTTACGCGTTCGTGGATATCAGGTAGATGAGGGTGTGGTTATAAAACGAAACAGAACAGAAGGGGGCGTGCAGGAAAAGAAACAGCTTGAAATTAATTTCGTAGCAAATATGGGAAGTAAGCGTTACTATATACAGTCAACATATAGTCTTCCGGACGACGAAAAGAGAGCACGTGAAAAAGCATCACATATTAATGTCAATGATTCATTTAAGAAGATTATTATTATAAAGGATGTCATTAAACCATGGCATGATGATGATGGAATTTTAACATTGGGTATCTATGACTTTATGTTAAATGAGAATAGTCTGGATATCTAAAATTTGAGATTTCACCACCACTTAACACTTTTGTTTTTGTCAACTATGATATATTGCTAATTGACCTAATTTTTGATAAGCTTGTTATAATAAGTGATTAATGATTTTTACGAGGGAGGTAAATATTAATGTACAAATCAGATTTGGAAGCAATGGTAGGAATGAATGAATCAATATTG
>JAIDPH010000178.1 GCA_029062885.1 Lachnospiraceae bacterium | reverse complement strand
ACACCAGCCTTCCAAGCTGGATACGTGGGTTCGATTCCCATCACCCGCTCTTTTATTTTTGTAAGGAAAACCAGTAAAATCAATGGTTTTCCTTATTTTTATCTCACCATATCGACGGTACGTTCGGTACGATTCGTACTAAATTATAATGCAAGTGCTTTGTCAATGGCTTCTGCCTGTTCCTCTTTCGACTTCCTTTCAAAGCTGTAAAAGTCTTGAGTTGTGGATAAGGCGTGATGCCCTGCAAAACGCTGTACTGTACGGTCATTTATTTTTGGATTGTCTAACAGTATGCTGATACAGGTTTTTCTGCATTTATGAGGACTTTTCATGATTGTGTCTAATCGGTTGCAAAGTTTGCGGAGTTTGCGGTCTGCCGCATTGTAGCTTAAACGGTAATCATAGTCAGGGTTGTTACTCTGGAAAATCCAATCAGCAGTAAAGCCATGTTCCTTATTAAATGCTTTGACATCTTCCAAGATTCTTTGCGCTTCTTTCGTCAGCGGAATATCTCTGAAACTTGATGCTGTCTTTGTTTTGTTCTTGACACCTTCATTTGTAGCCTGCCTATGGATATATAGGCGGTTGTCTTTTACGTCAGACCATTTCAGACCACAGCACTCACCAATCCGCAAGCCAGTTTCAAAAAGAAATAATATTTGCAGTCCTGCACTGGATGATTGCTGTTGATAGCGTTCCAAGTCTTCGTAAACCATTGCTTTAATCTGTCGGCGTTCTTCGTCTGTAAAGACCTGTGACTCATCCGAAGCAGTAGGCTTTGAGACGATAAGGCTTTTATTCAGCTTTTTACGTGCTTTCTGCCAGTGGTTTTCATGGATAATAGCAATATCTTCATCAGAAGCATATTCATAACATTGATTAATAATAGTGAACATCCGACTGAACTTCTTTTTGTCTGGAAGATATTTTTTCATCAATGACTCTGCCCAAGTGCGCAGGTCAAGTGTTGTGATTCTTGTAAATGGTTTCTGAATCAGTTGCCTGCTTAAAGGTTCATTCAGATAGTACGTTTTCCAAGATGCCTGAATCCGCTTGATGTTTTCTGCATTGTTAGGAGTCGTTTTCCAGTTAAGCCATTTTTCATATACCTGTTGCAAGGTAATGTTTTTATTCGTATTGTCAAGGTACCATTCTGCAAGGGCATCCCACAATTTCTCTTCACTACACTTACGGATTTTTTTCTTGCCAGTGGGTGCGGTTACATCGTCAACTACTGTGAAAAATCCACTTTTCTCTGTGTAGTGTATTTCGTATGGATGCAGTGTTTTTGCCTGTTGAATGCGTTTCTTCATATGTAATATGTCCAACACTTCATCTAATTCTAGTATATCATATTCTCGATTTAATGTAAAGTTATTGTTTGAATTATTGTTCATTTTTGCGCCTTGAATTAAGACGCTGCTCAGTGAAATACTTGTTTCGTATGAATTACTTTTGAAAAGGCAACGCTTAGTTTTTACCCTTTCTTATTTTATTATGTCTGCCTTTTGTAAGGCGGGGAAACAGTTCCCCTCGACCCTCTGTTCCCGTATGGGAGAGCGGTGGGAATGAATCCCCCTCTAAATCTCCCCGAGGGGAGACTTTTGCTTCTCTTCAAACGGCAGTGCTTGCTGTTCCGCTTCTGAAAGTTCATGAAAAGTTTCATAGTGGTTTAAATATTCTTCCACAGAATTGTAGGTAATGACTTTATCTCCTGTAAAAACCTTTACTTTATGAATCCGCCTTAAAAACGCATCCCATGATTCTTTGTCGTATCTTTGCAGTTCCTCATATTGTTTTTCCAAAGACCAGTTTGACACAATAAATATTTTAGTATAACACGCATATTTATTGGCGTATCTGCTAGGTAGTTCGATTGGATAAATATCCAAATAATGTAACATGTCTTTCAGCTTCAGACTTGAGCGAAATTCATCAAATACGATTACACTTTCACAGTGGTTATAACCGTCAAAGGGATGAACATAGTCCGTGACACGGTATACGTTTTCATCTCCAAATTCGTCATAAATGCTTCTTGTCTTACCTGAACCAGTTACACCACATATATATGTAACTTCTAAGTCTAAACGGCGTGTACCGCGATATTTTTCAATCAAAAGCATTGTACGCAGTTTGTCTAACTTGTCAATTTGCAGTATATAGTCCTGATTCTGTGCAATTATCTCCGCATTTGAAAGTCCGTCCTGTATCATTTGATAAAGTTCGGTCATGTCTTGCTTTCTGCCTTTACTGTCAGGCGGTCTTTTGCCCAATTCTTCAAAAGTGCCGTCTATCTTTGTATCTGCTTTGTCTGTATTTTCCCAACGTCCTTCTTTTTTGATATAGTTGACACAGTCGGTTATTGTACCTTTTACATTATCAATATGTGCTTCTGGAAAGTATTTCTTAATCATCGAAAAACGTACTCTACTGCTGAAACATACAAAAACATGCGTATGAAGAGTATGGTCTTTCTTTCCTTTCTCGTCAGCCATGCAACAATATGTAAAAGTCTTGAAAGTCGTTAGGATAATCTTTTTAATCTCATCATGTGTAAAGTGCTTATCCAATGGATTGTTAATGGTAAGCAGATATTTGTCATGTTTTGTATCTTTTTTTGTGTCCATAAATCCTCCATGTCCATTTTGTCCAGAATTGTCGGACAGCCTGTAAACCTTGATTTAACTGAATGTCCAGTCATTGTCCACAATTCGGCGGTAATACTATACGCCGAATGCGCCTTACGGCGCATGGGGCTTCGTCCTACGCGCGCAAGCGCGCTTCGGACTGCGCCCCATATTCCATTATCTTCGCAAGAGTTCCAATAAATGCGCCTTTGATGCCTGCGGAATTATCAAAGCCTTTAATGGTTGTCCATCAATCAGAACTATTCCTTTGCTTTGCCCAAACAACAGGGAATCTTCTTCAGGCATATGTTCTCCTGCAAACAAAGCCTTTCGTCCGTCCACAGTTAATCGTCCCAATCCTATGCAGATATGAAAATTATCTGCCGCACCAGAAGAAGCAGGGAAAATATTAGCTGAATATCGTTGCATTGCTAACCACAGGAAACAGTTTCGCGACCTTCCCAACATCAGGATACTGCTCATAATCTGCCTGATTTCATCCGCTTTAGCCTTTTTTTCCTTTGACATTCCATAATGTGTCAACAATCCTGCAACCTCATCAATAAGAAGAATTTTGACTGTTCCGTCACCGCCTTCTTGCAAATGGGAAAACATATGATAAAAAGAAACAATTTTGTCATAACATTCCTCGAACTCTGCATAATTCCCCGTTATGCCTTGAAATTCATGAGATGCCTTAAAGTCCATGATATATAAATCCACATGAATACCTGCTCTTTTTATCTTATAAAGCCAGTAGAGAAGACCTGTTGACTTTCCAGAGCCGCTACCACCTACAACAATGAGATGCCCCAGTGGGGCAAACAGAGGAACTTTTATTCCCTCTGTCTGCCACAAGGCATAATTAAACCCTAGCATCACCTGTTCAAACATCGTCAATATCCTCATCCGTAACAGAACCATTCTGCTGAGTCATCTGATTCACAGTCTGATTTATGGTATTCGCTAGAATTTCCTTCTCTTCTGGTGTCTCCGCATATCTAAGCATGATGAACGGCATCTGTAACCCCATATGATGCGTCCAATCAACAAGAACCTGACCGTAGAGACCGTGGGAAACCAGATGTCTCTGCAAAATGTTACTAAGCAGTGTTTCCGCTTGCATTTTCTCACTTGCAGAGTTGTATGGAACTGCCAGTGCTATGTATGGAATGCCGCTTGCTTCACCGCTCAAAAATATCGGCGTAATCTGGCTTAAAGCTACCAAGCGATTGAATCTGGCATCTCCGATAATTGCACGTACAGCTTTCCATAAATCCTGAATAAGAAGAACATCATCTTTAACATGATACGTCTGTGAATTCGGACGCATAACGGCGTGAATCTTCCTTGTTGCTTCTTCTGCACTACATCCTGTCCAAATCATCACGGCTATTCTTACAAGATAGAACAGCAGAATGATAAGTAAAACAAGCAGTAACACTATAATAAGTGGTTTAATATTATTCATTATTAACCTCATTTTTTAG
>JAIDPH010000177.1 GCA_029062885.1 Lachnospiraceae bacterium | reverse complement strand
AATAAAATAAAATTTATTAAATTTTTTTAAAGAGTTTTGTCATACTATTGACTTAAATCAGTACAAAGTATAAGATGGTAAAGCAGAAAGCGACTTTCACTCTAACCATTCACACAACTCAAGAGTATCAGTATCTTATTAGTAAGGATGTGATATTATGAAAATCGAAAAAGTAAATGATCATCAAATTCGCTGTACACTTACAAGAGAAGATCTTGCAGACAGGGAATTGAAAATAAGCGAATTAGCATATGGTACCGAAAAAGCAAAGAACCTGTTCCGCGATATGATGCAGCAGGCTGCTTTTGAATTTGGATTTGAGGCAGAAGATATTCCTCTAATGATAGAGGCAATACCTTTAAATGCAGAATGTATCGTTCTCATTATTACGAAGGTGGAAGATCCTGAAGAATTGGATACACGTTTTTCCAAATTCGCACCTTCCGTTCACGAAGACAGTGAGACAGACGAGGAAGACATCATAGATGCGCTTGCCGACAACACCGATGAAATGTTAAATATGCTGCGCAGAATTGATCAGCAGAGCAAATCCTCTGCTGCTACTGAAACAGAAAAATCCCACAGTGAGACTGTGAAAGAAATCATCCCCATGACTCATACCAGCCGTATTTTTTCATTTGGCTCACTTTATGATGTAATGAGGTTCGCTCATATTGCCGCACCTCTATACAATGGTATCAATTCGTTATATAAAAAAGAAATTGACGGCTCTTATCTGCTTATCGTCAGTCCATCCGGACAGATTGCTGCAGATTATAACCGTCTTTGTAACATTCTCTCTGAATATGGACGTCCCGAGCACTATTCAACCGCCGTGGAGTCCTATCTGGAAGAGCACTGTGAACCTGTAATTAAGAATAAAGCGATTCAATCACTGGCAAATATTTGAGGCGCTCTTAGAGCGCCTCGATTTTTGTCATCAGTTCATCAATGTCCATTCCATGCACCATAGCCGCTTCCTCTAAAGATTCACCCTGAGCGGAAGGGCAGCCCAGACAATGCATTCCCGCATTCATTAAAATAGGAGCAACATCCGGATTAGTTCTCAAAATTTCACCAATCGTCATATCCTTGGTAATCTCTGCCATAATTTTATACCTCCATAGCTTAATTCAATTATAGTATGTTCTAAAACAGTAATAGTATAATCTGAAAATAAAATTACTGCAAGCTTTTGTTTTTTGTATGCAAAAAAGTACATTGGCTGACTTGACTGAACTCTATAATTTAACATATAATAATTGTACTGGGGAAGCATATTTAAGGTACAATATGCTACAAGATATTTAAAAAATTTTAAAAATAGGAGGCTATTTCAAAATGAGACCAGAATGGAAAGATTTTGTAGGCGGCAAATGGGATAGTGAAGTAAATGTACGCGACTTCATTCAGAGAAACTACCATCCTTATGATGGCGACGATTCCTTTTTAGCTGCTCCTACACAGAACACAAAGGACTTATGGGCACAGGTTCTTGATTTGCAGAAACAGGAGCGTGAAGCTGGCGGTGTACTTGATATGGATACAAAGGTTGTATCTACAATTACATCCCACGGACCTGGTTATCTGGACAAGAGCAAAGAGAAAATCGTTGGTTTCCAGACAGACAAACCTTTCAAGCGTTCACTTCAGCCTTACGGCGGTATCAGAATGGCAGAGAAGGCATGCTCCGATAACGGATATGAAGTTGATCCTGAAATCAGTGAATTCTTCTCAACACACAGAAAAACACATAATGCAGGCTGTTTCGATGCATACAATGCAGAAATGAGAGCTTGCCGTTCTTCCCATATCATCACAGGTCTTCCGGATGCTTACGGACGCGGACGTATCATCGGCGATTACAGACGTGTGGCTTTGTATGGTATTGATTACCTTATCGAAGACAAACAGGCTCAGAAGGATTCTACAGGACGCGTTATGACAGATGACGTAATTCGTCTTCGCGAAGAAATCTCAGAGCAGATGGTAGCTCTTAAAATGATGAAAGAAATGGCTGCTTCTTACGGATGCGATATTTCTAAGCCTGCTTCAAATGTTCAGGAAGCTATTCAGGCTACTTATTTCGGTTATCTCTGCGCAGTAAAAGAGCAGAACGGTGCAGCTATGTCTCTTGGACGTACTTCTACATTCCTTGACTGCTATGCAGAAAGAGATTTAGCTAACGGAACATTCACTGAAGAAGAAATTCAGGAATTCGTTGATCACTTTATCATGAAACTGCGTTGCATCAAATTTGCACGTACTCCTGAATACAATCAGATTTTTGCAGGTGACCCTGTATGGGTAACAGAGTCTCTCGGCGGTGTCGGCGTTGACGGACGTCCGTTAGTAACTAAGATGAGCTTCCGTTATCTGCACACACTTACCAACCTTGGACCTTCACCTGAGCCGAACCTGACAGTTCTTTGGTCTACAAGACTTCCTGAGAACTGGAAGAAATACTGTGCTAAGATGTCTATCCAGACTTCTTCTATCCAGTATGAGAATGATGACCTTATGAGAGTTACTCACGGTGATGACTATGGTATCGCATGCTGCGTATCTTCAATGGTAATCGGTAAAGAAATGCAGTTCTTCGGTGCTCGTGCTAACCTTGCTAAATGTCTGCTGTACGCTTTGAACGGCGGTGTAGACGAAGTTACCAAGAAACAGGTTGGTCCTAAATATCGTCCTGTTACAGGCGATGTGCTTGACTATGATGACGTATATGCTAAGTTCATGGATATGATGGAATGGCAGGCAGATGTATACGTAAATACTCTGAACATCATTCACTATATGCATGATAAATACTGCTATGAGAGAGCAGAGATGGCTCTTCATGACAGAGACGTAAAACGTTACTTTGCAACAGGTGTTGCAGGTCTGTCTATCGTAGCTGACTCTTTATCAGCAATCAAATATGCAAAGGTTGAGCCGATTAGAGATGAAGACGGCATTATCGTTGACTTCAAGACAACCGGCGAATTCCCTAAATATGGTAATGATGATGACCGTGTTGACCTGATTGCACAGGAAGTTGTTCATAAATTCATGACAGCTATCAGAAGACATCATACCTACAGAAACGGTGTTCCTACAACCTCTATCCTTACCATTACTTCTAACGTAACCTATGGCAAGGCTACAGGTAATACACCTGACGGACGTAGAAAAGGAGAGCCTTTTGCTCCGGGCGCTAACCCGATGCACGGCCGTGATACTCATGGTGCAGTTGCTTCCTTATCTTCAGTATCCAAGCTTCCATTCAAGGATGCTCAGGATGGTATTTCTAACACATTTACCATCATTCCGGGCGCTCTTGGTAAAGAAGATCAGGTATTCGCAGGAGACATCGAGTTAGATCTTAACAAATAAAAAGCCGAAAAGAAATTCTAAGGCTGTAAATAACACAGCCTAAGAATTTCTACGATTTGCAAAGCAAATCTTTTTCGGCTGGAAGAATTGCTGCAAGCAATTCTTCCGCAAATAATAAATATTCAGATAAGGTGGATGTTATGGACGAAAATCAAATGATTGATGACTTTATTAAAATGTTGGATTCCGGTATGGCGCAGGGCGTTGGACACGTGAATGTCAATGTTGATGATAAATCCAATAATTCTAAAGATGTACAGACCATGGGGTGTACGGATTGCTCCAGAACTCCTCTGGCATGCAGTGTACCTACCCTGGAAGATGGGTTGGATGATTTTCATTAATTAGTCCAGTTAAGAAATATCGTATCTTAAA
>JAIDPH010000176.1 GCA_029062885.1 Lachnospiraceae bacterium | reverse complement strand
GATATGCAGTGTACTGTCGCATTTTTACGGTAGGATTGATGGCAATATTTGTTACTTTCCTGCCGTATCTTGCGGATTACTATCTTTTACAGCCTTCGAACACAATATTTGATTTTTATGTGGATAATGTAATTAACAAATATTACATTTTCGAAACAAATATTGTTATTCTTACAGTTGTTGCTATATGGTGTATAAGCGGACGGTTGGGAATAGCCATATGTATTCTCTCAGTGTTTTTTCTATTGTTATCTTATGCAAGCAGTATTAAATATGCCGCCATAAACGAGCTTTTCCGGCTCAGTGATTTACGTCTGACAGAAGCGGCAGGTATTGCAATGAGGTATCTTAATCTAAAATTTACGCCGGTACAGATTATGGTCATCATTGCACTTTTGCTTCAGTGTATCGGCGGCTTTGCATCAGACAGATTTTGCTTGAAATATCCCCTTTTTAAAAAACATAATAATAAATACAGAAAAACATTATACATTCTTCGGGGTTTTCTTGCATTAGTCTGCATTACGGTGATGTTTTTTTATGGGGAGAGTTTTTTTAAAAGCGCATACAGTATGGAATATATTGATAATTTAACCGTTTCCGGCGCCGTAAATGACAAGTATATTCTTTATAATTTTTTGAAAAATGATAAATTTGGAAATATTGATATGACTCATGTAGAGAATAGCTACCGTTTCTTTCTGGACAATCCGGATTCTGATGATGAAGATACCGGGAATCAGCATTTTCCAAATGTCATTGTTATTATGAATGAATCATGGTGGAATACTGACAATATACCTGACGATGCCGTTACTTTTTCATCCGATCCGATGGAACCTTTCCACAGACTTGAACAGAACTGCTCAGCCGGTGAACTGTCCGCCAATATCTATTGTGGTGGTACAATCGGTTCCGAGTCGGAATTTTTGACCGGACTCAATATTAAATATTTTACTACGTTTTCTGAAATTGCTACGGAAATAAGAGAGAACAAGATTCCCACCATCGTAGATTATTTTAATGCTCTGGATTATGATACAATTGCAATTCATCCATACGATGGCAGCTTTTATGACAGAGACAAGCTTTATCAGTCAATAGGCTTTGATAAAATAATCTTTGAGGAGGATATGTACTATACGGATATTTATTCCAGTTATATCTCCGATGAAAGCCTTGTAAATCAGATTATTAAGGAATATGAAGAAAGTAAAGATATAAATAAGTTTATTTTTGCGGTGTCTATTGCAAATCATATTAAAGGGTTGGATTCCAAACATGTTTTTAACGAAAATTATCCTTATCCTATTTCCGTAACACTGAATGGCTCCCTGGATAAGGATGCATACATAAATTTTGTAAATTATATCAATGGAATTTATCTGGCTAATGATGCTTTCGCAAAACTGGTATCATATTTTGAACAGAAAAAGGAACCAACGGTACTGGTGATGTACGGTGATCATATGCCCGGTTTTTCTGAGGAAGCTCTGGCACTATTTGATCTGGATAGCGACGATTTGGAAAGCATGAAGAGTCAGTATGCTGTACCTGTACTTATTTGGAGTAATTTTGAAACAAAACAGATCGTATTTGAAGGGGAAAATATCAGTTATCTTCCGCAGATGGTACTTGAATATGCACACCTTCCGGAATCGGATATGTGCCTAATACTTAAGAAACAAAGAGAAATGTTCAGAACTAATACAAGATATGCTATCGACTGCTTTGGTCAACCGATAGAATCCTATAATGAAAGCCAAATGGAAATAATAGGTCATTTTAAAGTTGTGGATTATGATATTTTATATGGTACAAGTTCCTTTCGGGACAGGGTATGGCAGCCGTATAACTGAGCGGCCGCCGATATATTTCAAGGTTCTTTCTTTGAAGGTTTTTCCCGTAATCTGACTTTATTGGCTGCTGAGCGCCTTCTTTCATCCTCTAGAGCAGCGTAATGCTTTTTTGTCGTATTGACATCTTTATGTCCCAGTACATCCGCAACAAGATAGATATCACCAGTCTCGCGATATAGAGATGTGCCGTAGGTGCTTCGCAGTTTATGTGGTGTGATTTTTTTCAGGCTTGTAACAGTGGAAGAGTACTTTTTAACCATATTTTCAACGGCACGGACACTGATACGGCGATTCTGCATAGACAGAAAAAGCGCATGTTCATGTCCCGTCAGAGGAATAATGTGATTCCTTTCTTCCAGATAATTCAATAAAGCCTCTTCAACCTCTTCTCCAAAGTAAATTACAGCTTCATATCCTCCCTTACGGCGTATTTTTATACCATTATTCTTAAAATCAACATCCTCTATGTCCAGTCCCACACATTCAGATACACGGATTCCTGTGCCGAGTAAGAGAGTAAGCATTGCTACGTCTCTTGTTTTAGTTACCTGATGGCATCGCTGCTGCGATTTGCTTAAGTTAGTTCCTTCTTCGACCTGATCCAGTAAAATCGCTACCTCGTCTGCGTCCAGTCTGATAATTTCCTTTTCATGCAGTTTGGGCAGAGGTACGAGTACGGCAGGGTTCTTTTCAATTAATTCCGCTTGAAAGAAATACTGATAGAAGCTCCTTAATGCCGCAAGTTTACGTTTTTTTCCTCTTTCGTCATTTGTATAGATTTTATCATCTTTTTCATAATAGGACAGATATTCCAGATATTCTTCAATATCTTCCCTGGTAAGTTGGTCCAGAATGGACATAGGAAAGTCTGTTATTTCCATCTTACTGCAATATGAATTCCTGTCATGCAGATATTCAAAAAAAGTTCTGATATCATATGCATAGGCAAGCCTTGTGCGTGCAGAGGTATATTCTGTTATTCCACGGAAAAACTGACGGCAGAAGTGTGGGAGAGTCTCGAGCACAGCACGCATCTTCTGAATATTATGTATATTTTCCTGATCGTGGTAATTGTTATTGTTTTTGATATCCATTATTTTATCCTCTATATAATTCTATTTTTTCAAACCGTGTCCGTAATGTTCCAACCATCCACGCTGTTTTGAATAGCTGTGAACATCCTGTCCCTGACGCCGGGCGTTTCACGGTTGATTCCCTGTATAAGTATTTTAACATATTCACGTTTTGTATGTCCATCAGCCGGGCAGGGACTCTTAACTACAGGAACATCATATTTATTTACGAAACCTATAACATCAGCTTCTTTCATGTATATGAGCGGTCTGATAACTGTAAGTTCCATGCGGTCTAAATAAGTCACCGGACGGAAAGTATGAAAACGTCCTTCGTATATTAAGGACATAATCATCGTATCGACAACATCATCTTTATGATGCGCATATGCAACCTTATTGCAGCCAAGTTCCTTAATTGCGCTGTTTAATGCACCTTTACGCATTTTAGCACATAATGAGCAAGGGTTACTTTCTTTCCTGTCTTCGAAGATTATCTTGCCAATGTCAGTTTTTATGATATGATAAGGTACATTCATGCTGTCGCAAAGCTTCCGGATTTCATCAAGCTTCAAGTTTTCAAAGCCTAAATCAACAGTAACGGCATGGATGGTAAATTGTTTGGGATAAAAACGCTGCAGACCATGCAGGGCATATAACAGTGTCAGACTGTCTTTTCCGCCGGATATACCGATGGCGATTTTATCTCCATCGTCAATCATATGATAATCATCAACTGCTTTTCTTACGATGCTTAGCACCTGCTGCAATTTCATGGCACTCAATCCTTTTCAAACTTATTTATCTATATTATATCATAGCC
>JAIDPH010000175.1 GCA_029062885.1 Lachnospiraceae bacterium | reverse complement strand
TAGCGGTACTAAGCTCGAAAGAACCTCGCTAAGTACCGACGGCTCCATAGCACCCTGCTTATGATATTGTCTATATTGCAAACTACATTTTGAAAATGGGAAGTTTCGCAATTGTCTGACTGAATTCGGGTGTCAAAAGGTGCTTATATAAAATATTGCTGGCAGATTGCACAAAGTGTTCGTAAGAGGCACCTTTTGACACCCGAATCCTAGCTATCATAATAGAATTTCTTTCCCAAGACCGAAGGAATAGATGATTTTCTCGGTATCAGGCTTTATGTCAACCTGGCTGTGTCCGGAAAGCTGTACTAATGCTTCCGCGTAATAATCAAGCTGAGTGCGATAACGTTTGATAAGCTCATCTTCCGTCTTGACGGCATCTGTTTTGTAATCTACAACCACATATCTTCCGTCCTCTTCAAAAAAAGCGTCGATGATTCCCTGAATAAGAACGGTTTCTTCATGAGGAAACGCCTCATTCAGGCGATTGGCAGGCAATCCCAATACGAAAGGTTGTTCTTTATACAGTTTTCCTTTTGCAGCAGCGTCAGCCATGCGCCTTGCTATATTGCTTTCAAGAAATGCAATTATTTTCGGTATGGAAATAACATCACGATATATCTGCGACATTTTTCTGTCTATCAGCATTCTCTCTATTTCCGCATTCACAAGCGCCTTCCGTTCTTCTTCGCTGTCCGCATTAAGCAATAACTTAAAATCAAACAGCTCCATAGCCTTATGATATGCGCTTCCTCGGTCCGTTCCACTGACCTTCTCTTCCTGTTTGATGAACTTCGGAAGATACGGAACTATCGTTTCCTCTTCATATAGTGAAAATGAAAAGTCATTTTCTTCCTTCATTCCGGCTTTCTTTAACTCCGACACTGTAGTCTTGGCATACAAATCCTTAAGACATTCATAGGGATACTGATATGAAAATCTGGTATTCATTGCCTCTATCAACGCCATATCAAGGCCATCAGTACCATATGCCATACCACTTAATGTAAGTTTCCTTCTATCTTCTTCCCTTTCGATTGTTTCTTTTATCCTGTCACCAACTATGTCTTCATATTGCAGAGTAGATATCTGTATGTCTATTTCCTCGTTATAGAATGGATTATTACAATCAGGTGAGTGTCCGTTTGCCTCCCAAACCTCATCAAAGCACTTATTCCTTGCACAAGCATAAAGCATCACATCCATAAAACTGCCCATCTGCAGCAATGTATCATAAGAGAATCTTTTTTCTCTATGTCCTAACAGAAGCGCCAGTTCTGCGACTTTTTTCTCGATATTTTTTACTATTCCTGTCAGAATCAGCTTCTCCTTTGCCCTGGTCATTGCCACATACAGAATACGCAGTTCCTCCGCCAAATTATCCTGTTTAAGCTTAGCCGCGATAAAATTTCTTCTAAGATTCCTGCCTGTTATTCGCAGCTCGGGATTAATATAGTCTACTCCTATTCCCTCTTCCACATCCATCACCAGATGACCGTTTGTGTCCCTGTTGTTAAAGTTTTTGGAAAGCCCTGCAACGAAGCAGATAGGAAACTCCAATCCCTTGCTCTTATGAATACTCATGATTCTTACTACATCTGCGTTTTCGTCCTGAAGATTGGCTTCACCATAATCCACATCATACTTCTCTAACTGTTCTATATATCTCAGGAAATGATACAGACCGTAGTAACTCGTTTTCTCATAGTCCGCAGCTTTTACAAGCAGCATCTCCACATTCGCGCGCCGTCTGCTCCCGCCAGGTTTCGCAGCCACATACGACAGGTATGAATAGTCCCTGATAATAACTTGCAGCAATTCATGCACAGGCATATATACCGCCATATCGCGATACTGCTCTATCTTGTTAATAAAATTCCGCAGCTTCTGTTGTAATTCGGATTTATTCTCCACTTCCAAATATTCCCTGACTGCATCATACAGATACCTCTTATTAGGGAACTCCGCCTTTACAACCGCTATCTCCTCTTCCGAGAAACCACCGAAAACAGAATGCAGCACCCCATACAATGGAATGTCCTGCATAGGGTTATCCAATATCCGTAAAAAATGCAGCAGTTCCTGAATCTCTGTCGATGCAAAATATCCTGTCTTGGATGTGACATGCGCCGGAATTCCCTCTTCCTCTAGGATACGCTTAAATTCTTCATCCCAGCCTGTAGTAGTACGAAGTAGAATAACTATATCCCTGTAAGAAGCCTTACGAAGAAGTCCCGTATCGCTATCTGTTACCTGAAAAGAAGTTGTAAGCTGCTTAATCTTTGACGCTATGCCATATGCCTCCTCATCAGCATCTTGCGTGTCATAAAGAAGTAACTCCGTATCATTCTTATGACTATCCTCATCAGTCTGATATGAAGCTCCCGGATACAGAGCCGCCTTTTCGTCATAATCGATGCCGCCAAGCTCCCTTACCATCACCTGTGAAAAAACTGCATTAGTGCTTGTCAGCACCTCATTTCTGCTTCGAAAATTCTTATGCAGGTCGATACGCATGGCATTCTTACTTTCTTCTCCATAAGCGTCGTATTTCTCCATGAAAATCTCAGGTCTCGCCAGACGAAACTTATATATACTCTGCTTTACATCTCCAACCATGAAACGATTATAATTTCCATCCTCTTCTCCGGATATCGCAGACAACAGATATTCCTGAACCAGATTGCTGTCCTGATATTCGTCGATAAGGATTTCCGCAAAATGTTCCCGATATTCCAATGCGGTATCCGTAGGTATAATACCGTCGTCTTCCCCTTTTTGCAGCAGAATGGAAAGTGCAAAATGTTCTATGTCATCAAAATCAAGTATATTCTTGTCACGCTTTGCCTTATCAAATGCTTCCTTAAATAAAAGTGTCAAATCCACCAACTCGCCGACTGCTTCACCACATACATCTGACTGCCGCATGATTTCTTCCATAGAATCGGCAAAATAACTCTTCTGAATCGACTGAAGCTGCTCCTTGATTTCCGTACGTGCATTTTTTACAAGTTCACGCTTCATAGTGGAAACGGTTTCGTCCTTTTTTGACGGCAGCTTGTCAAAGAATAAAGTGGCAAATTCCATGTATCGTTTTTCATAATCACCGGCTGCAATCAGCTTTTCTAACTTTTCCTTTTCCCGCTCAAGCAATTCACCATACATATACGGTCCGTCGGGTTCTTCACATATTGCTATACACAAACTGATACGTTCTAAAGCCCCTTCAAGCATCAGCTTTGTCTTTTCCATCAGGCGCTGCATCCAATCAAGCGCTACGTAATCCCCTTTTCTTTCCAGAAGCCATTCTTCCGGAAAAGGATTGCTCATAGCGAACTCATACAGCTTCAAAACAGCTTCTTCCACAGCCTTATCCCTGCTTCCGGTACTGAAATACTCCATGCAATGCAGAAATCCCTCTTCACCTGCGTTATACTGCTGCTCAAGCACCTCTCCAAGCACATCCGCCTTAAGCAGCTTAAGCTCCCCCTCATCTGCAATTCTAAAACCGGGATCTAAACCAATTGTATGAAAATGATTACGGATAACGAAGAGACAAAAACTGTCTATAGTGGTAATCTGCGCATTATGTAATAACGTCATCTGTCTTTGCAAATGCTCGTTCTCCGGATCTGTTGTCAGCTTAATTCCTATAGTGTTTCTTATCCTCTCGCGCATCTGTGATGCCGCTGCATTGGTAAAAGTCACAACCAAAAGGCGGTCAATATCCACCGGATGTTCACCTTCGCTTACCATCTTTACAATCCGCTCCACCAACACTGCCGTCTTGCCGGAGCCTGCGGCTGCCGAAACTAAGAGACTGCGTCCATGCGTATCAATTACCTTCTGCTGTTCTTCCGTATATGCTACACCCATTCTCTCACTCCCTATCGCCATCCATTACGCCGTCCATTGCCTGCCGCATCTGTTCTATCGCTTCATCGTGGGACATTTTTTCAAACTCTCGCTTTTCATATCCCGCAATCTCCACATCATAACCGCAGACACTTCGATATGCACAATAGGTACAGGCGCTGTTTCCGTTCTGTTCACAGGGACTTACCGCTATATTCCCCTGTAAAATCCCGTTTCCCAGCTCTTTTATCTTATAGTTTACATAATCTGAAACCGTCGTCATATCCTGCTCGCTTATGACGCTGGAATACGCCGAAAATGTACCATCTTTTTTCCTCTCTATCGGAAGAATATCTGACTTATTTGTAAATTCACTGTCTAACAGACTGACAGCCTTCTCATTCTCGCTTACTATTCCAGTCATCTTAAGCTCCTGCAAAAGTTTAAGATTCAACTGTTCGGGCGTCAACGCCTGCCCGTCGTCAATCATGGGGTCAGATATATGATAATACAGCATTGCCGCCGGCACTACATTCTTGTCAGGATGCTTTTTTTGCTCTATTTCCACCGCAGCATTCATATATACCACCAGCTGTAGCTGCAACCCGTAATATAACGCTGCAAGATCAAATTTTCGATTCCCCGATTTGTAATCAATGACCTTCACATACACGGTGTCGCCATCCTCACATGTATCAATTCTGTCTATTCTACCCCGCAGTTTCATCTTTTCCTGTCCTGTCAGGGCAATATTCACTGCATCAAGATCTTGAAGCACCTGAAATGACATTTCAAAATGTTCCGGCAGAAATGAGCCCTTCTTAAGTTGTATCTGCAAAGTATGTATAGTTCTGTTAAGAATCCGCTTAATCCGCTTCAGCAGATGTCTGTTTCTGGCATTACTATACAGAATGGTTTCACCATAATTCACCGCATAAGCTTCAATCGCCTCATCTAATATCTCTTCTCCTGCTTCTTTAGTGAAATCGAACCATGTATATCCACGTTCCGTCAGCTTATCCGCAAACAGCTCCAACACGCTGTGGAATACATTTCCCATATCCACATCTTCAAAGCTGTACTCCTCCCTTTCCTTAAGAGTCAATCCATACTGAAGAAAATGTGCATAAGCGCATGCCGCATATTTTTCCAGACGGCTGACACTGTTATGCAATATACTTCCATATAAAAGATTCGTAACATGTTTAGAAAGGGGGCTGTCTTTATAACAGTAAAAAGCCGTATCTATCAGCTTATCCACATAATCCTTATAAATAGGATTTCTATGATAGCTGTGATAAAACGTAAAAAGTTTTTTCTCATCAGCCTCATCAAGTCTGTCCGCCGCATACTCACGCAGCATATCCGTAAAAAAGCTGATACCATCCTCACCGTTTACCAGCTGTTCCTCTACCGGAAGCAGTTCCGGTCTCTGCAATGTAAGTCCCGGAAAAAGCTTTTGCACCGTATCTATCAGATATGCCGGACGCTTGCTCTTTCCGTCATTTCCGACTTTCGCATAAGATAAATACAACTGACTGGAGGGCTTCGTCATATTAAGGTAAAGATACAGCCGCTGAATATACATCTGCTGCCTCGGCGTCGGTGCAAGCTCCCAGCCTGACTCCTGTAAAAACTCTCTGTCAATATCCGAAATAATACCTCCGCCTCCGGTTCCCTTCGGAATATTATCATCATTTATTCCCATAAAAAAGAGGGTTTTAACCTGTTTTAAACGCGTCCTCTCTATGTCTCCGATTACTATTCTGTCTACATTCTGAGGAATAGTCCCTACCGTAATTTCAGCAAAACCTGCATCCAATATCTGTGCAAATTCCTGTAAACTCATTTCTTCATCCTTAAGAAGTCCTTCTATCTGATCCAACAAATCAATCACAAGCCCATAAATCTGACCATACTCCTTCGCTCTTGACAGATTCCCCTCGGATTTGAATTTCTCTTCAAAACCCTTAAGCTTAAGCTGCAGCTCATTCTTCACCAGAAAATCATACAAAGCATGTACAAGTTCCCCCGCAGTCTTAAAAGCTCCAAGCAACGGTTCAAGCTGCTCCATCAATGTCTCACGCAGCCTGTTATAAAGCTCAAGCATTTCTATACTTTCTTCTCCTGCATCCTCTTTATATATGAATAGGCTGCTCCACTTCCGCTCACCGCGGATACCGAACCTGCGTATGTAATTCTCAAGCCTGTCAATATCCTCCCGTCTGAATCCACACAAGCCCGTCCTGAGATAGTGGAATACCGATTCCCTGTCGAAGTCTTTTAACACAATCTGCAATGCGCTTCTTATATATTCGGTAAAAGGATTGAACAAAATACCTCTGGTCTGATCCATATATATCGGAATTCCAAACTTTGAAAACTCCTCTTCTATATCATTCCCATAGGTCTCCATACTTCCGGTCACCACAGCGATATCGCGATAATGCAGATCGGTCTCCTCTTCCATCAATCTTCGTATTTCAATACAAACCTGTCTCACTTCCTCTTTTGACGTAGAAGCTTCAATCAAATGAATATGCTCCGGTTCGTCCTGATAAGCTTCTACAGGATATCTGAATAGGTGTTTCTCCAAATGCGCCAGCTCCGGATTATATGCAAATCTGGGAATCCTGCCCTGCACCTTCTCCTGACAGACTATCGCAGGAAGAAGTTCACACCCGCATTCTTCGCCAAGCCTTTTCAAATCCGCTACTGTTTTCTTGCTCAAATGAAAAAGCCTCTGCTCGCCATCCATCTGATATGGGTTCTCCATGGTATCAATCGTTACGGTGACTATAACTTTATCCGCAAGCCGCATAAGCTCCTGAATCACACGGTTCTGAATCGGAGTAAATCCTGTAAAACCATCAAAAGCAATCACACAGTTTCTGATAATCTCGGATTTAGGCAGCGCTTCTCTAAGCTTATCCAATGTTTCCTCCGTCGTAATGAATTTCTCCTGAATATACGATAAAAAGCTGCCATACAGCGTTTCTAAGTCCTTTAGCTTATAATAAAGCGCGCCTCTTTTTCCTGCGCATTCCGTCAGCTTACCAAGTTCTTCCAATCCAATGCCGTACTGCATAAATTCAGAAATAGCAGACTTCACTTCATGTACATAGCCTATTTTATGCATATGCTTACCGATTACAGATAAATTCCCCTGCTCATTCTGTGCGATTTTGCGCAAAATCAGACTCTTGCCGGTATCATCCAGAATCGGGATATCCTCACGCCCAACTTCCTCTAAAATTCTGTGCGTAAGCCTTCCGAAGCTCAACACGTCTATATTCATGATTCCCTTATTGGGATGCTCTAAGACCAGATCCATCTGTGTCTGCATGGTGAACTGATCCGGAACAATAAGAAGGAAATTACGTCCGGGTTCGCGGATTGAGGCGTCAATGATGTATTCATGAAGTTTTTTGCTTTTGCCGGCGCCGGAACCGCCGAAGTAAAACTGGAGTGACACTTTTGTTCTCCTTTCTGGAATTGATATAATTTTTTCAAGACGGACGTTGTACAATATAGACAAATCAACGCATATTCAAAACGACCGTTGTACAATATATACAAATCACAGCAGGGCACGCTTGCGCTGCATTGTCGCTCGTAGCGGTACATAAGGTGCCCAAATACGGCACCTAAGTACCGACGGCTCCATAGCACCCTGTTGTAATTTGTATATATTGTACAACTATGTATTGAAAAGATGGAAACTCACAGCTCCCAATAGTATTCTGGAGCCAAAGGTATTTTAATAAAGTCTCGGTGCGCCGAGACACCATTATGAATATCAGGGCTCCTACTAAACTGGTCGTTTTTTTATACGTATGAGGAAACATATCAAGTCATTACTCTGTATTTCCTGAAAAGCCCTTCAAGGAACTCAAATACAACCTGTTTTGCTGGTTCCTCATTTCCGTCAGAGCCAACATATAATTCCTTTCCACCAATACGATATACATCATACCCATCAAGAACCATTTCTCTGTGCGCCTTCATCATTTGCGCATACCGATTTACATCAGCACATTTATAGTATGTCCCATCAATATTTTTATCATCAGCATAATGCTGGATGCCGTCGATTTCAATTACCACTCTGTGTTCCCGACTAATTACGAACATAAAATCCATTCTTTGATGTTCAAATACTGGTTTTCCATATCGCTCACTTCTTGTCTTGGGGTCATAATACAAATAAACCTGTGGAATAAGTGCAGGCAAATCACGCCCATTCTTTATTATGAAATCGCAATATGCTCGAAAAAACAGTTTTTCCGGTGGGCTATCTAATGAGGATAGTAATCTCTCAGCTAACTTGTTCTGTACATCTTCTGATTCATACTGTTCATACCATTTGGCAAGTTCAATCCAAGATAAACCTTGCTCCGAAATACCCTCTTCGTACACCAACGCATCTCCGGCATCTACAATCTTAACTGTATTTTCCAACGCATTATCAACAACAATATCTGGCTTTATTTTATTTGCAGCGAAAAGAATATTCTTAATCGGATCACTCGGCAGGGCAACCTTGTTTCTCACCTTATAAAAGCCCTCTCTATCAGTATCAGAAACAACCTCTAAATCTGCCATTTCAAGGCCATCATTAATTGCCTTCAAACACCTCGGATTTAAATTCTCCCAATAAAGCTCTTCATATTCATCGTGCAGCCTTTTCTTTCTGACAAAAACTGGATTCATATATCCACTGCAGAAATCTTCAAATTGCTTATCATCTACTAAAAGCAATCCTAATTCATCATAAAAAAGCTGATCATATGTCCAGTCTTTAAAACGGTCCATATGACGTTCTAATTCGCCTGTGTTTCTATAATAAGGTGCTACCCTGTTAACAAAATCTACTGCTCGTCCATTTGTGCCAAAACATTCACCTATTATTATAAGATTGTCCAAAATCTGTCTTCGGGCCTTCTCTGATATATTCATGAATAAGTTCCTCTCAATATTTCATCTGTTTCTCGATCCTCTCAATGAGCGTAATGTCCGCCGGAAGCCACTGAACACTATACAGGGTGTCCTTTGTCAACCATCTGGCATCTTCAGCCTCCAGGAGTTTTAGCTCTCCGTCAACTACCTCACACCAGAAACAGTCCATCGAAAGGTGAAACGTCGGATAGTCATATTCAATGGTTCCAATCAGATCACCAACTGTGATATTCGTATCCAGCTCTTCCTTTATCTCTCTAACAAGCGTTGCTGCGCGGTTTCGCCTTCCTCGATTTTTCCACCTGGGAACTCCCACTGACCCTTAAATTCACCATAACCTCTGGCCGTAGCAAATACGGATTTCTTCTCAAGAATCGAATCACATATCACCGCTGCGACAACTTTAACTGTTTTCATCTATTATCTCTGTAAATCGATGACCGTTTGATGCCTACGTTTTTCCTTTATGTACGCAGCACGAGCATCAGATTCTTTCTTCCTAATCTCTTCTCGCTGAACCTTGTTGCCGACATGTTCCGGATACTTCTCCAGAGCAGCTTCGACCGTCTTTGTGATCTCGCCCACGCGAACTGTCTTCTTGGCTTTTCTATGTGCTTCACGAATTACGGCTGCAATTCCTGTCAGCTTAGCACTTGAAGTAGTGTTTTTAAGCTGAGCCAACACACCGCACAGCTCGTCTTCTGTAAAATTCTCTATCAGCCAGACTGGAAAGTTCTGATATTGATTAAGCGCTGAAGGATACAAATCCGACTCCTTCGGTCCTTCATAATCAGGATAATCACTTGGCGTCAAATAATATGTATTCCAAGAACCGTCTGACGCGAGCAACCCATGATGCGTTACTTCTTCGACTTTATACTTCTTAGCGCATTCTTCGCATTCAATCACTACAGGGCCATCTTTATATCTGTTCCAGTCATCGCCATAACTGGTCTGCGTTATCTTGCCTTTACCACATGGACAGGTGGCCGAGCAAGTATACATTTCTTCCCAACTCATCACTGTTCCTCCTGTACTTTTTTCTTTCCGTAGCTCTTAGGGAAATACTCCTTCCCGAGCTGCCACATATATTTGTCTATCTCTTTCAGGTTATATTGGTCGAGACCGTAAAATGACCTAAAATCGATAAGTGTTCCTTTGAACTTTGCGTAGTCCTTCAAATCCGGAGTCTTGAATGATGCGAACTTATCTCGATCCCGGAAATAGCGCAGCACTTTTTCCACGTAACTATCATAAATAGGAAAATCCAGCGGCCGGTGATGGCTACAATACTTCGTTGCGAAAGAATAGAAGTTCTTCTCAACTCCGTTGATAGTAACCTTCTGTATGTCAGAAACCAGTGTTACATCACCCGCCCTAAGCCGATCATCAATACCCAATAATAAGATGTGCTTTGCTACAGGATATACAGAAAAGATGTTTGTGCTATAAAAATCATTCAGTGCCGCAACCTTCAAAAGGATATTAGACATATCTTTATTCTCGGGACAAAGCATAAAGAAGAGCTTATCCAGCGCATCTTCCTGAAGGTGATAGTTTTCCAGTTCATCCCAGGCGCGAAGATAATGCTCAACCTGCTCAGAAGAAGGATTTGGCACATCTGGTTTATGTCTCAATGCCATTGCAACAACCTCACTTCTTCGGATTAATCTTTTCACCAGTAACAACAACGACAGCAACGCTTGCTGCAGTCGCTGCTCCAGCACCTATACCTTTCAGAACATTTTTAGCGGTCTGCGCGTGCTTATTTCGGCACGCCTCACAATACCTATGCTTATAGCCTTCAGGTAAAACTTTCTGACACTTCTTGTTCTTACAAACTCTTACATCGGATTCGTTCTTCATTTTTTCTTCCTCCGTCTTCTCTTAGTCTCTAATAATTTTGTGTCGGGTACACTCGGAAGTGCTTTTATCTTTTCACTAATATCAGGCAGTGTCTTTGACCAGTAATTCTCAGGAGCGGGATCAATCAAATCCAGCCGCTGAACTAATCCTGGAACAGAGGTGTATGTATCCTCGATAAAGCCCGCATAATATGTAAGACTCCTTCTTGCCGCCTCATGCTCTCCAAGTTCCTGATATGCCATAGCTTCTGCAAAAGAAACCATATTCACAGCGCATAAGTTCTCACGGATTTCACTCATTCTTCCGTTGATTTTTTCTGGAGTAGCTCCTGAGAGAATTTTCTGGATGAAGTTCTCAGGCTGGTCCTTTATAAACTCCACATTGCTTTTCTGGCTCAACATTAGAAGATTTCTACTATCTTCGGCTGCTGCTGCCAACTGCATGAGCGCCATAGCTTTCAATTCAGGATTCTTTATTTCCATTGCCTGAAGTAACTTCTGCTGACAACTATATGCCGTAGCTAACCGGTCATACTCTTGGCCCATTCGTACTTCTTCAACTGCAAGCTGTACAGCCTGGATCTCTTCGGCAATCTGTGCCATCTGCATCTGAGTCGAAAAACTCGTCATGGCCTGAGTCATTTCCGGAGCCATTTGCACAGACTTTAATGGAATCGTAGTAACGATTTTCTTTGTCTCTGGATTAATAAGGTTAGCCATTAACGAGCCATCTTTCTTGGTCATCAACTTAAGTGCCCCTTTTGCAATCTGCTGCTTCTGCTCATCTGTAAGCACAGCCTGCAATGTTACATCCGGCACCGCAGCTTTTACTGCATTAATAAAAGCTGGCGCAATATACAATGCCTTCTCTATTTTAGAGAAAGCAGTTTTTGCACCTTTAAGGAGTGGCTTAGCCACTTCTGGCACTAGTCCAAAATGCTCTGTTAGTTCTTCTCTATATTCAGATGCATCGATTATTTCCGCATCTTCAGGTGGAATGATGGTTGTTTCTTCGTCCATATCAAATAATCCTTTCGCGATATTTCTATAATGGAGTCTGTAATTTTCGCGAGACTATCTCTTAACATAGGTTAGCTCAATATCATAACCGAGCTGTTCCATCATCTTAATAAAGGTATTGTTTATGATCTTTTCAGGGCTCTTAATAAGCCGATTCACATAGGATGGAGATGTGCCTGTCTTTTCTGCGAGCTCCGCCTGCGTAGTCTGTTCTTCCACGCATTTTACCTTTACATCTATCTCGATATTGTTCTTTAACATCCCTTTGATACCTCACTTGAGTTCAATACAATTTCACTGTCAGTTCAATTTATTGTATCACAGAACTGTGTAAATTTCATCAAGAATTTGGGGAAACACTGAAAGAAATCGAGACAAAAGAATCCAAGTAATTAATATCTCGTAGGGCTGACAGCAGTTTTCTTGCCACACCCTTGTAAAATTCCCCTTTGACAATAGTTACCTTGTTACGCCAAAGACAAAAAACTGTTCTCTTGTTACACACCCTGATTTTTCTGTGTTCAAAACTATTATCAAGGAAAGTATAAAAGGGATTCTGGCAGACCGCCCTCACAGGGATAATCTGTCGGAATCCCTTTATTTCACGCCTTTTCCGGCGCATTTATCTGTCCGTCCGTGACATCAATACCACCGTCTCAACATGGGCAGATTGCGTAAAATGTTCACGAAGTACCTTACGGAGGAATATGAGATTTTCTTAATATTCCGTTAGGTATCCAGCAATTTCGGGACATGGAGGTCCCGAAAAGCCCGCACCCCGCCCGGATGGCGAATTGCGGGCGGTTGCGTCCGACCACCACAACATCGCCGGAATATTTAGAAAATCCATATTCCGAAGCCAGGCGCAAGTGAACATTTTGCGCAATCTGCCCTCTCAGCCTATAAAACATAATCTATAATAGTTCCCTGCATTTGTCCCAATGCATACCGGAACAATTATTTTCACGGGCTATAACACTATTTACTTCATCCATTTTATACCATTTAATATCATCCACTTCATCAGAGTCTGAAAATTGTGATTTCTTTACAAAAGCAATAAATCCAATCATAATAAGCTGCTTAGGTGCAAAGTAATAACTTGATACATATTTACAGCTTATAACATCCTGTCCTGTTTCTTCTTTTACTTCACGTGCAACAGCATCTTCCACCGTTTCTCCATCTATCATATAACCGGATACAACAGTCCATTTAGTTTCTGATATGTAATTCTGCTTTAATAAAAGTATTTCATTGAACTCATTGACTACTAACACTTCTACAACGGGAAAAGGACTGCTGCCATATATTTTTTTACACGATGGACAAATCTTACAATCATCATCACCACATTTAATATCTTCTAATTTAGAACCACATTCTGCACAATATTTAAAAAACATTTATTTGTCACTCCTCCCAATTCCTATCAATGTAATTATAATCTGTTTTTAGGCAGTACACAATTCCGAAAAGGGAGTAAAATAATAAAAATAAAAAATTTTAAAATTTACTATTGACATATAAAAAATATAGGAGTATTATCATTTCATACAAAACCTACTGTTTAAGTAGTAATTAAAAAATAATCAGATTTATTATTAATCCGTATTAGGGAGGAAATTTATTATGGCAAACATTAAAAAAAGCTCAGTAGAACTTATCGGCGGTACACCCTTATTAGAGGTGGCAAACTACGCAAAAGCAAATCAGGTTGAAGACGCTACTATTTTAGTTAAGCTCGAATACTTAAATCCGGCAGGCTCCGTAAAGGACCGTATTGCACTTAGCATGATTGAAGATGCAGAGAAGAAAGGCATATTGAAACCGGGTGCAACGATTATCGAGCCGACTTCCGGAAATACCGGCATCGGTCTTGCAGCTGTAGCAGCAGCTAAAGGCTATAAAGCAGTCCTGACTCTTCCGGAAACGATGAGCGTAGAAAGAAGAAAGCTGTTGCAGGCATATGGCGCTGAACTTGTATTAACTGAAGGAAGCAAAGGAATGAAAGGTGCAATCGCTAAAGCTGAGGAACTTCAGTCTTCCACACCGGGCTCCGTAATCTTAGGTCAGTTCGTGAATCCGGCTAATCCTGAAATACATAAAGCGACTACCGGTCCTGAAATCTGGAATGATACCGATGGTAAAGTAGATATCTTTGTAGCGGGTGTAGGTACAGGCGGCACAATTACAGGCGTAGGAACTTATTTAAAAGAGAAAAATCCTAATGTAAAGGTTGTTGCTGTAGAACCTGAAAGCAGTCCTGTTTTATCCGGCGGAGCTCCAGGAGCACATAAAATCCAGGGTATCGGAGCCGGCTTCGTACCGGAAGTCCTAGACACTAAGATTTATGATGAAATCATAAAAGTATCCAATGAAGATGCTTTTACAGCAGGAAGAGAAATCGCAGTTAAAGAAGGCGTATTGGTAGGTATTTCTTCCGGCGCTGCACTCTTTGCAGCTACAGAGCTTGCTAAGCGTCCCGAAAATAAAGGTAAAGTGATTGTTGCATTACTACCCGACTCAGGCGACAGATACTTATCCACACCACTGTTTTCTACAGAAGCATAATAGCAGACAGCAAATAGAGTTTGTGTTTGCACTTGACAATGGAATTGATTTGTAATATAGTAAGACACGATATAATATGAATTGAAAGGCGATGCCACATGAAAAATAATATCATGATGACTATGAATATGATGATGTGCAGTAACACAATGCAGATGTGCAGTGTTATAGATGTTTTTCATGTGTATCATAAAGCCTGATTCATAGCTGCTACTATAGTGAATCCACAGGTGCATGATACCCATGCACCTGTTTTTATGTCCAGCGAATAAATACGCAGAGGCAGTAGTTATAAGGTATAGTAACAACTGAAACAGGTAAACTTTTCAAAAGAGAGGATGTACATATGGCAGGAATTATTGAAGTTCGTGGCCTTACTAAAGTCTTTACAACAAAGGACTCTGAAGTAGAAGCGCTGCAGGATATCAACCTATCAATACAGGCGGGCGACATTTACGGTATCATCGGTATGTCGGGAGCGGGTAAAAGCACACTGGTCAGATGTTTAAATTTTCTGGAACGTCCGACAAAAGGTACCGTAGAAATTGAAGGCAAAGACTTAAGCGCCATGACAAATAAGGAGTTACGCAACCAACGAAGTGAAATTGCTATGATATTTCAGCATTTCAATCTACTTATGCAGAAAAACGTAATAGATAACATCTGTTTTCCACTTGTAATTTCAGGCGTAAAGAAAAAAGAAGCCAGAAAGAAAGCTGAAGAGCTTCTGGACATAGTCGGCATGCGGGAGAAGGCAAAAGCTTATCCGTCTCAATTATCCGGCGGGCAGAAACAGCGTGTGGCAATAGCAAGAGCGCTTGCGGGAAATCCCAAGATTCTGTTATGTGACGAGGCAACCAGCGCTTTAGACCCACAAACTACACAGGCGATTCTTTCCTTACTTAAAAATATAAACAGACAATACGGCATTACTATTGTAATTATTACCCACGAAATGGCCGTAGTCAGGGAAATATGCTCCCATGTTGCGATTATCAGTAACGGCCAGCTCGTTGAACAGGGAAGGGTATTTGATATTTTCAGCCATCCTCAGACTCCGGCAGCCAAAAAACTGATTGTCAAAGGCAGTGATGACGCTGCTGATTTGAATCTGGAAAGTCATCAAAGGTCATTGATGGAAGGTAAAAGCTGTATCCGCATTGTTTTTTCGGTCAATTCCTCTTTTGAGCCCGTAATTGCAAATATGGTGCTGAAATTCGGGCAGCCCGTCAATATTTTAAAGGCTGATACAAAAAATGTAGAGGGTATTGCCAGAGGAGAAATGATTCTGCAGCTTCCGGAAAATAGTGAAATGCAGGAACAAATGAAAGCATATCTTACAAAAAGAGGTCTTGCAGTAGAGGAGGTTGATGGTTATGTGGACTAAAGAAGTAGTATGGATGATACTTGAAGGAATTAAAGATACCCTGTATATGACATTAGCTTCAACTTTTTTCGGTTATCTGTTAGGACTCCCCATGGGAATTACGCTTGCCGTAACCGATAAGAACGGAATTAAACCAAATCCGGTCATATACAAGATTCTGGATTTTATTGCAAATATAATCAGAAGTATACCGTTTTTGATTTTGCTGATTCTACTCATTCCTTTTACCAAATTTCTAATAGGAAAAAGCTACGGTTCCACAGCAACCATTGTTCCACTTACTATCGCTGCGGCTCCCTTTATAGCCCGTATGATAGAATCATCTTTGAACGAAGTTGACAAAGGCGTAGTTGAGGCTGCACAGAGTATGGGCGCTGATACCTTCACTATTATTTGGAAAGTTTTATTAGTAGAAGCAAGAACTTCAATTTTAGTGGGCATGACCATTGCGCTCGGTACCATTCTGGGGTATTCCGCTATGGCAGGCTGTATCGGGGGAGGCGGTCTTGGTGATATTGCGATTCGTTACGGTTATCACAGATGGCAGCTGGATATGATGTTTGTTACGGTCATCCTGCTTATTGTACTGGTTCAGATTTTTCAGACAATAGGAATGAAATTATCCAATAAACTTGATAAAAGAAAATTGTAATTATTAATACGCTATTTAAGGAACTCTTGTTCTTTACATAGAAATATGCCTGCGTAAACATAATGTAAAAAATAGATTTTTTACATGCAAATAACTAATCCGCAGGTCAAAAGATGGAGGAGAAAAATATGAAAAAAAGATTTATTGCAGTATTATTAACAGCAGCATTATCACTGGGCGTTCTTACAGGATGCGGAAATGACTCATCAGATTCCAACGAAAACAAAGGAACCATTACTGTTGCGGCTTCCGCAACCCCTCATGCAGAGATTCTGGAAGAAGCTAAGCCAATCCTTGCCGAGCAGGGCTGGGATCTTCAGATTACGGTTTTCGACGACTATGTACAGCCCAATAACGTTGTTGAGAGCGGTGACTTTGACGCTAACTACTTCCAGCACATTCCTTATCTGAATTCATTTAATGAAGAATTTGGAACACACCTTGTAAATGCAGCCGGAATCCACTACGAGCCGTTTGGTATTTATCCCGGTCAGAAAAGCGATTTAAGCACAATTGAAGAAGGCGACGTCATTGCAGTTCCCAACGATACAACCAATGAAGCAAGAGCGCTTCTTCTGTTACAGGATAACGGAATTATCACTTTGAAAAACAGCAGTCTGGAAGCTACCGTAAATGATATTTCCGAAAATCCTTACAATGTTGAAATTCTGGAATTAGAAGCCGCACAGGTACCCAGAGTAAAAGATGAAGTAGCTTTCGTAGTTTTAAATGGTAACTATGCACTTGAAGCAGGTTTTTCAGTTGGAAAAGATTCTATTGCATATGAAAAATCCGATTCCGAAGCTGCTACAACTTATGTAAACGTAATCGCCGTAAAAGAAGGAAATGAGAACAACGACGGCATCAAGGCATTGATTGAGGTTTTGAAATCTGATGCTATTACCGATTATATCAACAATACATATGACGGAGCGGTTATTCCATTTAACTAAACCAGACAGATACAGCTAAAATGTTCTATAAATACCATAAATCCCCTGTTTTGTTCACATTGACATAACAGGGGATTTTTATGCAATAAGAGATTTGTACAATTTATTTGCGGAAGTATTATAGTATGTGGAGCGGATACGTGGTATTATCAAATAAAATATACGTTTTCAAGTCAGACGTTATAAAATATAGACAAATCAACGCTTGTTCAAGACGGACGTTGCGCAATATAGACAAATCAACGCAGGCACGCTTGCGCTGCATTGTCGCTCGTAGCGGTACTAAGCTCGAAAAAACCTCGCTAAGTACCGACGGCTCCATAGCACCTGCTTTTGATATTGTCTAAATTGTGCAACTACACTTTGAAAAAGAGCGGTATTGCAATTGCTTATAATATTACAAGATTCAAGGTAAAAGGTATCTCTATAACCTTGACGGGCATATTGCGTAAAATGTTCGCGAAGTGCCTTGCGGAGGAATATGAGATTTTCTTAATATTCCGATAAGATACCCAGCAATTTCGGGACATGGATGTCCCGAAAAGCCCGCACTGAGCCCGGACGGCGAATTGCGGGCGGTTGCGTCCGTATTCACAACATTGCCGGAATAATTAGAAAATCCATATTCCGCAGCCAGACGCGAGGGAACATTTTACGCAATATGCCCCCACAGCCTATAGCTACACCCTTGTACATCGAATTCTAAATATAAATAAGAAAATAAACATAAAGAAGGGAGAATCACTATTATGGAAAAAATGAGAAACAAAGGCATCGCAGAAAGAATGAACAAAATGAGCTACCGTAATTTCAATGTCGCTGTGTATTGTCCGGTTGCCAATGTAAACCAGATTACCGATTTTGAAGAGTTTGACAAAAAATTCAAGCTGTTGTACGACAATGTCAAAATCGGCAGGGTTTATCTTGAGTGCTACCGCGGCATGGAATGGTGCAGTAAAGAGCACCTTCTTAAGGTAAAAGAGTATTTTGAAAATAAGGGCATTGCGACTTCAGGCGGAATCACTACCTGTGACAGCAGCAATAATATGGGGTTCGTATCCCTTTGCTACTCCAATGAAAAAGGACAGGAAATACTTAAAAAAGCGGTTACACTAAATGCAGAGGTATTTGACGAATTCATATTTGACGACTTTTATTTTATCAATTGCCGCTGTGCGGAATGTATTAAACAAAAGGGTGAGAGAAGCTGGTCACAATTCAGACTAGATCAGAAAAAATGGATTACTGAGGAACTGGTAATTAAGACCGCTAAGGAAATCAATCCTGATGTAAACGTAATTGTAAAGTATCCACAGTGGTATGAGGATTATAATGAAACCGGTTACGACCTTGTAATGGAGCCTGCACTCTTCGATTCCATCTATACAGGAACCGAGACCAGAAATCCTACTTACTCCCAACAGCATCTTCCCAAATACTTAAGCTATTTTGTTATGCGATATCTGGAAAGCGCTGCACCGGGCAGAAATCTCGGCGGATGGTTCGACCCGTTTGAATGCACTTATAATCTTACATCATACCTTGAGCAAGGGTATCTCACGTTGTTTGCCAAAGCAAAAGAAGTAACACTCTTCTGTCTCGGCGCCTTAATAGATGCTCCTGATTTCCGATTATTTCCGCCGGCTGTCGGAGAGCTGTTTGAAGAAGTCGATGCATATCTGGGAGAATTAGGCAATCCCGTCGGAGCCGCTGCATACAGACCCGAATATGCCAGAGGGGAGAATAACCTTCATAATTATATAGGAATGTGCGGTATACCATTAGAGCCATATATTAATTATCCCGAGGATGAAAAAGTCATTTTTCTGACAGAAGGCGCTGCCGGCGATAAGGATATCATAGATAAAATGAAAAAAAGTCTTTTAAACGGCGCTGATGTAATAGTCACAAGCGGTTTCGTAAGAAAGCTTGGTGAGACATTCAAAGACTTTGTTAATATATCATATTCTTCCAGAAAAGCTCTGGTTAGTGAATATGCCGATACAAAGGATAACGGTCTGACCGTCAGTGGCAAATACTCAGGAGATGCCGATATTCTGATTCCACAGCTGGACTACTGCACTAATGACATATGGGAACTTGCAGCTGCATATGGAACCGACAATAATTTCCCTATTGTTCTACGCTGCAGCTATGGTGAAGGGCAGTTATCGATTCTGACAGTGCCGGACAACATGGGTGACCTTTATCATTATCCTTCACAGGTACTTGGCGTAATCAGAAATCTTTTCACCAAAGAAATGCCTGTTACACTTGAAGGTCCTGCAAAGGTACAGATTTTTGTTTATGATAACAACAAGGTTATTATACGTTCAAATTTGGATTATTATGAAAGCGTAACGCTGCGGCTTACGGATAACATAATGTCTGTAAAAGATTTGCGAACAGGCAGAGAATTTCCGATTGTAAATCATAAGGTCACCTTACAACTATCACCGGCAGTTAATTATGTTCTTTCATTAGAAGCATAAAAACTATGATTTGCAGGTAATCAATACATTAAATAACACGCGTTACAATTTATTACCCATAGTAAAAAGACTCCGGAATTCTCCGGAGTCTTCTATTAATAATTCTTATCTGTCAATCAGACTTATTTGTTAGCTTTCCAGTCTTCATACTGTTTGCTGAACTCAGCTAAAACATCCTGATAACCAGCTTCATCAAGAGCTGCCTGATATTCTTCGATAGCTGCTGCTACGCCTGATTCCGGATATCCACCGTTCTCAAGTGTGAAACCATAAGTATCGAATACGTTCTGGCATGCTGTATACTGAGCGTCTACAGGACTCTTATCAAAACGGAATCCAGCTGCAGATGATGTCTTAGCGCCGCCGTTGAAATCTTTGTACAGATCGCCGAATCCATCAGGCTGGTTGTACATAGGAGAAACAACTGTAGCGGAAGCTGACTCCCACATAGAGTGATTGTACTTACCATTGTCAGTCTGCTCTACATGACCATTTGCATCATAGTTGAAGTCTTCGCCTTCGATACCGAATGTGTAGATATCAGCAAGTTTGGTATCTGTGTAAAGAAGACCCATGAAATCGATACAAGCCTGTGCCTGCTCAGGTGTGCTGTTTGATGTTACGCAGTAGCATGAACCAAGAGCTGATGTTGAATGTGCCCATCTGCTTGTATAAGGAGATAATACAACTTCCTGACCATAACGGCTTTCTGCTTCATCATTTACAGGAAGATCTGTCCACCATGTGAATGCCCAATCCTGTGACTGAGTTGTTGTATCACCTGTAACCTTGGTAACATCATCTTCTGAAATGTAACCTGCATCTGCCCATTTACCCATCAAGGTACAGAACTCTTTGTACTCATCTGTAAGAACAACGTCTACTACAGTATCAGTAGCTCTGTCAACAGCAACCCAGTTGGATTTTGCGTCAGCTGTGAAGAAATCAAAGCTGTCAATGTACCATCTGTAGAACATAGCTGTCTTCTGTGTAAGGTAAGGATATTTAAGTCCTTCTGCCTTAGCGTCAGCGAGCATCGGCTCAAGGTCAGCCAGAGTTTTAACTGTAGAAAGATCCCAGCCATACTTGTCAGCGATTTCCTTACGAGCGATGATATCATAACCTTCTACGTTATCTTTGTATACAGGGATGAAGTAGTTTTTACCATTGTATTTAGTAGCTTCCCACTGTCCTGCATCCATAGATTCGTAAAGAGGAGTTCCGGGAAGTAAATCGGTAATATCATAAACCGCACCTGCAGGTACAAGGTCATTTGTTCCGATTGTGCTTTCCCATGAAGCTGTCCAAAACAGGTTAATCTCGTTGTTAGCGAGTGCAAGGTTAGACTTTTCAATATACTCGCCTGAACCGATATCAGTAAGTACGATCTGAACGTTAATCTTATCTTTGATATAATCATTGATAGCGTCCTGTACTTTCTGAACCTGTGCTGAATCAGGAGTTGCAAGGTTAAATGTGTTTCTTGTCACATTAATTGTTACAACATCACCTGAAGCAGCAGAGCCACCATCATTAGATCCTGTATCTGATGGGGTTGTTGTACCAGCATCTGACTGCTGTGTTTCATTGTTGTTTGACGATGATTGACCATCATTACTGTTATCGCCGCAGCCAACAAGTAATGTTGCTGTCATAGCGCCAGCCAAAATCAAAGCCAAAAGTTTTTTGATTTTCATTGTTATGAAATCCTCCCTTTTTTTATTTATTTCTAACCCTTTGCATTATTGCATCGGGGTTGAAACCTAAGTTAACCCTTTACGGAACCAACTGTAAGACCTTTTACGAAGTACTTCTGGAAGAACGGATATACTATCATAATAGGTGCAATAACTACTACAACGGTTGCCATTGTTGCTGAATACTGCGGAATGTTACCGCCCATTGCCGCTCTTGCCGCTGCAGGAACATTGGAGCTGTTCAGCAGGAATTCAATACTCTTTTGGATATTAACAAGCAAGAGCTGTAAAGGTTTCTTGTTATCGGAAGTAATATAGAGCAGTGCGTTCTGCCAATCATTCCAATAAGCCGTAGCCATCATGAAACCTACTGCAGCCAGTGAAGGCTTAAGCAACGGTAATGTAATCTGGAAAAATGTACGGTACTCACCAGCACCATCAATCTTAGCAGCTTCCATCAATTCTCCCGGAATACTGTTCGCAATATAGGTTCTTAGTATTATAACATTCATGGTTGATACGCACAAAGGCAGAATCAATAACCATAAACTGTCTTTTAAACGATAATAAGATGTAAATACTATGTATCCTGATAATGTACCACCGTTGAAAAGCATCGGAATCAACAGGAATATAGCCAAAAACTTGGATAAACGAAAATCCGGTCTGCTGATGGAATATGCGAACATACTCATAAGCAGCAGTCCTAACAATGTTCCGAATACCGTAATAAAAATTGTCACTCCGTATGACATTATCAACTGTTTACCATATTTCAATACGGACTGCATTCCGTCTAACGACCACGTTTCAGGTATGAAGCTGAATCCGTTTTTGTTAATAGCTTTTTCATCTGTAAATGCTGCTATAAATACCAGTATAACCGGCAGAGCGCAAAACAGTGTATATAGCAGAAGGAAAAATCCGAGAATATATTGTCCTATTCCCTTTTTTTCAGTTTTAGACATTGCCAAATCGGCTTTATTACCTTTTTTACTCATCTCTCAATCTCCTCTCCTCAATTAGAACAACGCATCATCCGGTGAAATCTTACGAACCATACCGTTAGCAAACAGCATAAGCAGTAATCCCACTACAGACTGGAAAAGGCTGGTTGCGGCAACAAAACCGAAATTCGGGCTGTTCAAAATAGCATTCAGTACATAGGAGTCAATAACCTGCGTAGTTGAATACAGTGAACCGCTGTTTCTTGTAACCTGATAGAAGAGACCCGTATCGGAACGCATAACAGAACCTACGGAAAGCAACAGCATAACGGTAATCATAGGAAGCAGTGACGGCAGAGTTATATGCCAAATCTGTTTCCACTTATTAGCACCGTCAATCTGGGCTGCTTCATAAAGTTCCGTATCAATACCTGCCAGAACCGACATATATAAGACTGAACCGTAGCCGACACTGTTCCAAATCTTTACTACAGTCAGAATAATCGGCCACCACGATGCTGTCGAATAAAATCTTATACCTGTATTAAAGGCATGGTTGATAATACCTGTGTCAGTGCTAATGAATGCATATACTATAAACTGTACAGCCGCATATGAAATAAATACCGGAACGATCATTATAGTCTGCATTGTTTTAGCCACTTTTTTAAACAAGAACTGGTCGATTGCAATAGCAAGCACCACATTTAAAAACGTTCCCAAAGCGGTAAAAATTATGTAGTACATAAGAGTATTCTTCGTTATACTGATAAATGTACTTTTTGAAGCTATGAGGAATTTAAAGTTATCAATTCCGCACCATGGACTTCCAAAAATACCCTGTGAATAATTAAAATTCTTGAACGCCATTATAAGACCGGCCATCGGAACATACATGATAAAGAACAGTATCAAGAATACCGGCAAAGCCATTATTACATGCGCTCGGTGCTTCCATGTGTTTTCTAAAAAACTTTTCATTGCATCTACCCCATTTCCTTGTTTTTGTCATGCCATAACTTAATCGTTTTCGCATTTTCTAACATATATGATATAGCATTTTTGGATATTTTGCAATACTTATTTCATTTTTTTTGTGCAATTTAGCAAAAATATCAAAATTATACCAAAATCCAATAGTCAATATGACAATTTCCTGCTATTTAAGCATGGTATCTCTTCCATAAAATGTAATACGGAGATGCCCTTATAGGCATCCCCGTATTTTTTCAATCATTTCT
The DNA here is from genome assembly GCA_029062885.1 of Lachnospiraceae bacterium. Taxonomy (GTDB): domain Bacteria; phylum Bacillota; class Clostridia; order Lachnospirales; family Lachnospiraceae; genus UBA3282. The sequence goes on along the minus strand of JAIDPH010000175.1, from coordinate 15,282 downwards.
TCATATTCTGCTTCGCTTAAGTATTTCTTGTCAGGATTCATCTGGAATGTACCGCCCCATTCATCCTTATCTTTGTACTTGGGAACCAGATGCATATGCAAATGGCATCCGGTATCACCATAGGCTCCGTAATTCAGTTTATCCGGCGCAAACGCGGCATGAATAGCCTTCGCCGCCCTTGTCACATCAGCCATAAAGCGGTTTCTCTCTTCCTCGCTTATATCCACTATTTCGCTGACATGGTCCTTATATGCCACTATGCATCTTCCCGGCTTGCTCTGCTCTTTGAATAAAATCAACTGGCTTACATCCAAATCGCAGATTTTAATGCCAAACTTCGCCAAAAGCTCTCCGCCCTGACAATAACCGCAATTACTATCCTTCATATCAACACCTCCGGCTTTTCACATTATCTCAATTTCCAAATATCCCTGTTATACTCCTCTATGGTTCTGTCAGATGAGAAGAAACCTGCTTTCGCAATATTTACAAGCATCATCTTTCTCCATTTATCCTGGTCCTCATAATCGGCAAACATCTTATCCTTTACCTTGATATAATCTTCCAGATCAAGTAATGTCATGAACCAGTCTTTGTTTAACAGCTCCTTATGAAGTCTATCCAGATTCTTTTTGTGTCCGACTTTCAGAGCTTCTTTGCTGACAATAAAGTCAACCGCTGCTTTTATATCCGGATTCTTCTTATAATAATCTTTAGATACATAATCTGCTTTTTCATAATGCTTGATGACCTGTTCGGATTTTTCACCGAAAATATAGATATTCTCATCACCAACAAGCTCATGTATCTCTACATTGGCGCCGTCAGAAGTACCTAAAGTTACGGCTCCGTTCAACATGAATTTCATATTGCCCGTTCCTGAAGCTTCTTTGGAAGCCAGTGAAATCTGCTCTGAAACGTCACATGCAGGAATCATCTTTTCCGCATAAGAAACATTATAATTCTCCACCATAAGAACAGTCATATACGGACTTACCTCAGGATCATTATTGATAATCTCCTGTAATACCAGAAGCAGGTGAATTATATCCTGTGCAATCACGTAAGCAGGAGCAGCTTTTGCGCCGAAAATAAATGTCATAGGTCTTGCAGGCTTTTTGCCGGCTTTGATTTCCAGATACTTATGGATAATGTATAATGCATTCATCTGCTGACGCTTGTACTCATGCAGTCTCTTGGATTGAATGTCAAAAATCGAATCGGGATTTAAGGTAACGCCTTCCGTTTCCTTCACATAAGCCGCTAAATCCTTCTTACGATTCATCTTAATCTCTGCTATTCTGGAAAGAACCTTCTCGTCATCCTTATATTCCAGCAGTTTCTCCAGTTTATCAGCGTCGCTCTTATATCCGTCTCCGATGGTTTCCGAAAGGAAGCCTGCAAGTTCATGGTTACAAGAGAGCAGCCACCTCCTGAAAGTAATTCCGTTAGTCTTATTATTGAATTTCTCAGGATAAATCTTATAAAAAGCATTCAGCTCCGTATTCTTCAGAATCTCGGTATGGATTGCCGCAACGCCATTTACAGAGAAACCATAATGGATATCGATGTGTGCCATATGCACTCTCTTATCCTTATCAATAATCTGAACCTTAGGATCTTTATACTTTGCTGCAACTCTCTTATCCAGTTCTTTGATAATAGGAACTAACTGTGGCACTACTTTTTCCAGATATTTTAACGGCCATTTTTCCAATGCTTCCGCCAGAATCGTATGGTTTGTATAAGCACATGTTTTACTTACCACTTCAATAGCCTCATCCATGGTAAACGCTTTCTCATCTACCAGAATCCTGATAAGCTCAGGAATTATCATGGTCGGATGGGTATCGTTAATCTGGATTACCGCATGCTCGTACATCGTGCGCAGATCATACTTCTTTTCTTTCATCTCCCTTAAAATAAGCTGTGCAGCATTGCTTACCATAAAATACTGCTGATAAATACGGAGAAGATGTCCCGCTTCATCGGAATCATCCGGATATAAGAACAGTGTCAGGTTCTTTTCGATATCTTCCTTATCAAAGTCAATTCCTTTCTTCACAATGCTCTCATCTATCGTCTCAATATCGAACAGTCTCAACTTATTAACACCATTATCGTATCCTATTACGTCAACATCATAAAGTCTGGAAGTTACTTTTTTATCGCCGAACTGCACATCGAAAGTAACATCCGTTTTAGTCAGCCATGACTTATCCTCAATCCAGTCATTTGGCTCCGCCTTCTGCAGTTTATCCTTAAATACCTGCTTAAACAGTCCAAAATGATAGTTAAGTCCTATTCCTTCGCCAGGCAGTCCCAAAGTGGCGATAGAATCCAGAAAACATGCTGCAAGACGTCCCAGACCGCCGTTTCCCAAAGACGGTTCAGGCTCTATTTCTTCAATAACGCTTAAACTCTTACCATTCTTTTTCAAAATCTCGTCCAATTTGTCATATATGCCCAGATTGATTAAGTTGTTAGATAACAGTTTACCAATCAAAAATTCTGCGGAAATATAATATATCTTCTTCTCTCCTTCAATTGGTTCGGAAACCGTCATCAGCCTCTTGGATAAAAGAAGCAGGCTATAATATAATTCTTCGTTACTGCACTCCGCAACGCTCTTGCCATAGGCGCTTTTTGCCTGTTCTTCCAGCTCCTTCTCCAAGTTCATTACAAGTACATCCCTTTTTAAGTTACTTGCCTGTACCATAAAGAAATACCTCCTTAAAATAACATCATAATATTAAGTTTAAATAACTGCACGCAAATTATTTCCTAATTACTCTCAACTACCATAATATAACAAAAATGCGATTTTGCAAATATTTTTTAGTTAAGCATTTCATCTTTTATATTTACATAGTAAGCAAATCCAAAGGTTCCGATTCCGGCATTACATGCAATAGAAACAGAGGTTCTTTGCATAAACACCCGCTCAAACGGGACACAACGCAGCACCTCACGGCGTATCTGCTCCTGCTGCTCTACGCTGCATCCCACATGTGAAATAAAAATAACATCTGTATTTATTCGATTTTTACGCAGCAGATGCCAATGAATAAACCTTCTCCACGCCCCATCCAGCCTGCCTGCCCTTGTGCCTGACATAACCATACTGCTCTGGCTCATCTTGAGCGTAGGATGTAATCCGAACATGTCGCATATTTTGGCTCTGACCTTATTAACATATCCATGCTGTGCAAAAATCGTCGCAGATGGCAGAATATATCGTGATTCTACACGTTTTATCATATTTTCCACATTTTTGCAGATATCATCGGCAGAAAAGCCCTCCATAGCAAGCTTTCCCGCATACAGCGCTACCAAAGCCTGTCCGCATGATACCTGCTTGGAATCAATTACTCGGACATGGTCGAAGCATTGTGCCGCCGCTAATGCAGTTTCATAACTGTTCCCCATATTTTTTGCCATGGAGATATGAATAATTCGTTCTCCATGAGTCAGCGCCCCCGCAAAAAACTCTTCGTATTCTTCCACAGAAGCGGCATCTGCAACAGCGCAGCTCGCCGAATCCGTCATATATTGGTTAAGATTATCCGCCGATATCTCCAATACATCAACAAAACGCCCGCTGTCCGTCTTAATATATAAATACATCATGCCTATATCATATTTATCCAGAAGCTGTTCCGGTAAGTCACTGATGCAGTCCGTAGTAATATAGACCTTTTTCCTCTTATGATGCACAGTTTTATGAACTTCCTCATCTTCTTTCGGCGTTTGTCGGTTGGCACGGTATTCAATAATATCGTTTGGAATGAACTTAAGTATTTCCTTCTCCAATGCCATTCCCTGAATCGGCTTTTCCAGATATCCGTCAAAACCTTCATCCAGAAGCTTTTGTTCCGCTTCCGCGGCAGGATTAGCTGACAAAGCGATTACCGCACTGTCCCGGCATAAACCGTTTTCCTGTTTTCGCAGCAGCCTCAACGTCTCTGCTCCATTCATTTCCGGCATCATATAATCCATCAGAATCACATGATAATACTTTCTCTTGATTTTCTCCAGACACTCGGCTCCGCTTCGCGCAACATCGACCTGTACCTTAGTAGCGGCTAAAAGTTTGCTCTCTACCATTGAATTCATAGAGTTGTCGTCCACGATAAGGATTCGCGCCTCGGGAGCAGTAAAGCTCTGCTGATATTTTTCAATCTGACCTTTGCTTAACGATAAGAATTTCACATCTCCAATCGGAGCCCTATCCACTATTTTCTGCGGAAGGATTACAGTAAAGGTTGTACCCTTCGTATAAATACTGTCAACCGTAATCTCGCCGTCCATCAAATCTACGAGCTGTTTCGTGATCGCGAGTCCCAGACCGCTTCCTTCTACTTTCTGGTTCTTTCCGGCATCTACCCTATGGAACACATCATAAATATGCTCCAGATTTTCTTTTCTGATTCCAATACCCGTATCAACTACCGATATCTTTAAATATATATCTTCTCCTTTTACTGACTCTTCGCGCACAGAAAGCGTTACAGAACCTGTATCCGTATACTTTGCGGCATTTGTCAGGATATTCAGAATCACCTGACTTACCCTCTTCATATCTCCGTTCATAACAGATGGAAGGTTTTCATCAATATCCACTATAAACTCCAGCTTCTTTTCCTTAAGGCGTACCTGAATCATATCAATCAGACCGTCAAACAAATCAACAGTCTTGTATTGCAGCGGAACAATCTCCATTCTTTTCATTTCAACCTGAGAAAGGTCTAATATGTCATTAACCAGATTCAACAGCATCCTGCTGGCACTCTGGATATTCCGTGCGTACTCCTTAGTCTCACTTTCATTGCTTTCCCGAAGAATCATTTCATTCAATCCGATTATCGTATTAATGGGGGTACGGATTTCATGACTCATGCTGGCAAAAAAGCTGTTTTTTTCCTTACTTGCCTTTTCCAGTTCCTCCTGCTGTCCGTACGCTATATTTCTCTCAATATCAAACAGCTTCATCTGAACCTTCAGAATGGCTCCGCCCGCAAGTCCTACTACAAACACCGCAAAAATAGAATCCGCATAAGCCGCAGCCTTAGATGCCATCGGCTCAATCATTTCAGGATGATAATAACCGTATGTATAAGTGAAAACATCCACAACAAGCGATAAAAGCAGGAAAAATGCCAGCTTTTTACCGGAAAACATAAGAAAAACATAAAAAAGTCCCAGTGCAAACCAAATAGTAGCTCCTCCTTCAAGTCCCCCGCTCAAAAAGAACATAGCGGGAAATACCAAAAGGATAACAAGAAAGCCTACAATAATCGCAGCGATATCAATCCTGCGGTATTTAAATGTAATCAGCAATTCTCCTATCATTACTGCAAGCAAGAGCGCAAGAGGAACTACTATAATGTTTATATCCATAAGAATGATGCATTCTATGATTCCAAGTGTGGCTAAAAGACTGCCAATCAGAATGATCATTCTAAAAATCCGTTCACGCAGCTCATAATCTCTTCTATATATTATTCTGGCTATTTTATCATAAAGCTTTTTCATGTGCGTAAGAGTCCCCCTTACTTCCCGATTTTCAAGTCTTCCCTAATCCGTGATACAGCTTCTACCGCTGACATGTAATCAGACATCTCCACCTTTTTCCTGACAGGCGCCAGTTTCCCTTCAAGCTCAGTCTGATGATATTGATATTCCTGCATTTCCGATAGTATTTCAAGCATTCGCTCTCCGTCGAGCGCATACATAGCGTCTTCAAGCAGTGCCTGCAGTTCGTCGAATCTATCCTCACCAAGCTCTTTTTGCCCTATCATAAGACTCTGCTCTATTTCTCTTATTACACGGTGGTACTCTGTAATCAGAGCCTCATGGTTCTCTATAATAAAGTCTATGTCCTCCTGTTTTCCCGCCTGCTCCAATGCCTTGGCTTTCTCAGAAAGAATCTCAGCACCGATATTCTTCATTCCGCTCTTTACGGCATGCACCCTAATGGTATAGTTTTTCCAGTCTTTCTTCCCAAAGAATTCGTTAAGGACCCCGATTTCTTCCGGTGCTTCCTCACAGCATGCTTCCAGAACATCCAGATACAGCTCTTTTCCGCCGCAGTATATCATACCCTTCTCCACGTCCAGATCTCCAACTGCGAAGTCCTCGCAGTTATTGTTCTGAATTTCTTCTTCATTTTCAATACCACTTGTTATTTTCTCTTCATTTTCCATAACTGCTGCTAATGTTTTTCCTTTCTCATCTATATTCTCAACTGATTTTTGTTCCTCTTTTTTCTCCTGTGTCTGGAAGATAAGTTTTTCTTCCGGCAAATTACGTTTCAAAACCCTTTCCAGTACGGAAGTCTCTATCGGCTTCTCCACGAAATCATTAAACCCTTCATCTAAGAACATCTCGCGGCTGCCCGGAGCTGCATTCGCCGTCAATGCGATAATCGGCACTCTCTTATAGTAATGTCCCACCTTATCCCGGATACGATGCATAGTTTCTATTCCATCCATCTCCGGCATCATGTGGTCCATAAATACAAAGTCATATGTCATGTTTTCAATTATATCCAATGCTTCCATTCCGCTGGTAGCATAAGTTACCTTTATCTTGTATTCATTCAGCAGCCCTTCAACCACTCGTATATTCATTCTATTATCGTCTACTACCAGAACATGTGCGTCAGGCGCCGTGAATTTACCGGGACGCACCATCTGTTTGCCTCCCTCAAATCCTCTGCTTCCATTCAATATGGAAACTACCGGCAATATGTAGAATGGCTTATAAAGCCTTATAATATCGGGATTTGAAATATATTTTTCCCTAGGGCGGTCAGTCACAATTATTATTTTAGTACTATTTGACAATTCATCAAAATATGTCTCATCCTCCTGATATTCCTCCAGGCTGATAAAGATATGCGAAAACGCTTCAATACTCTCTCTTCGTTTTAACTCTGCCAAATTACGGCATGCATGGCATCTTACCTGAAGATTTTTAACCATATTGACAATGATTGCAGTATATTCATCCCGAATAGCCATCATATCAAACTGCTCCATATCAAAATATGTAGCTATATTTATCTTTTCCCTGTCTTTGACCTGTCCAATCGGCTTATCCTCAAGCACTTTCTGCGGTACAACAAAAGAAAATGTACTTCCTTTCCCCAGACGGCTTTTAACAGTAATCGTTCCTCCCATATGGTGAATAAGCTCCTTGGAAATAGCAAGTCCCAACCCTACGCCGCCGCTCTGACGGTTTCTCCTTGTATCTACCTGTGTGAAACTTTCAAACAGCTTTTCCAAGTTTGCCGCCTCTATTCCGATTCCCGTATCCTTCACCGATATGCAGAGATTCACTCCGTAGTTCTCTCTTCTTACTTTAATCTGAATTATAACGCCGCCCTCACTGGTAAATTTGATGGCATTGTCCACCAGATTCATAATTACCCTTCGTATCTTTTTTTCATCTCCAAAAAGCACATTCGGTATATCAGCGGCACAATCTACGATTAATTCAATCTGCTTATCGCCCCTACGCGCCATAGCCATATTAATAATGTCATTGATTGTGGAGGTGATATTATATGCTTCCTCCTCAAGATTCATTTTCCCCTGCTGTAGTCGGGAAAAGTCCAGAATGTCACTGACTAAGGACATCAGATTGTGTCCTGCATCCCTGATATCAAAAATCTCTTCGCGCATTTTTTCCAGTTCATGCTCATGCAGAGCCATCTCGCTCATCCCGCAAATTGTATTAACGGGCGTGCGTATCTCGTGGCTGATATTTGCCAAAAAGTCATCCTTGCTCTGCTCTGCTTCCATAAGCGCTTCTACTATTTTATACATCTGGTCGCTTGCTTCATTACGATGTTTTAACCAGACATAGAGCACAACTTCCATGCACAAAACATTTCCAAGCTGGTAGCTTAAATAATTAAGCGTTTCTGAGGGCAACTGCTTTAAATTGTCTGTAATAACAGCGTGATAGAAAACAATGAAAAGCAATGACGCCCATGTAATCCACAGGAATTCCGACCTCCCATAAAGCGACACAAGCAGCAGTAAAACCATGAATGTCGGTACGAGTAAAGATAAATCATCCACAGACACAGCATACAGAATAAACATTATCTGTATCATGATACAGGTAATCGCAGCCCTGACCCGTGCATTCCTGTATTTACTTATTAATGCGGAAAAACTGGCAAAGAAAGCCATCAGCATAAATCCTGCCATCCATACATTTCCGCCTTTATTGACGATGGCAAAACACAGATTGACGGTATATATGCCATATAAAATATTTACAAAGATTTCAGTACTTCTTTGACTCTTCTTATTCTGATTGAGAAATTCCAAAGCGCCCTCCTCCTAATGCAGCTGCCTGTATATCTTTCTTAGGATCCTAAAAATATCCGCGTTGAACTTCTTTCCTGCATCCGACTCCATCATGTTTAATGTTTCTTCAATATGATATGGATCTCTGTAAACACGATTTTCAGTCATGGCACAGTAAGCGCTCACCACAGATATAATCTGTGCCGACAACGGAATCTCATTTCCCTTCTTTCCACAGGGATAACCGCTGCCATCCCAGTTTTCATGGTGATAATGAGCGATATCTATGGACATCTGAAGAAAATCATTATAATCTCCCGTATCCCGTATATCTTCCAGAATTCTGGCTCCAATAGTAGTATGGGTTCTTATTACTGCCACATCCTCCGGTGAAAGCGCCTCCTTCTTCTGTAAAAGATCGGTAGGTATCGCTACATTGCCCAAATCACAAATCGGCGCCGCCAATTCAATCGTATCTATGTATGTGTCGGATATTAAATGTCCGTATTCCTCCGAGAGTTGCATTGCTTCCGCCAGTATCCGGCAGTTATAACTCAGCCGCTCCATATGATCCTTATCATAGCAGGCATTTTCTCTTGCTACACGAATGAGTGTATATAAAACATTCTTCTTCTCCATTTCGAGCTGATGCAACTGCTCATTAACAGAACTCTGCAGCCGTCTGTTCATTTCCATCATCTCATTATTAGCTTCATAAAGCTTAAGATGCAGCTTTAATCTGGCTTTTACTACTTTGGGAATGAACGGCTTCGTAATATAGTCTTCGCCTCCTAAGTCAAACCCTTTCACCACATCGGAAGGATCGTCATATGCAGAAATAAAGATTATCTGAATGTCTCTGGTCGCCGGATTTTCCTTCACTATTTTGCAGAATTCATACCCATCCATCTCAGGCATCGCTATATCCAGAATGATCAGCTGCGGATTAAGTCTGTTTACGATTTTCAGAGCCTGCATACCGTTTTCCGCCAATATCGGCTGATACCCCATCTCCTGAATTATGTCCCTCAACACGAACCTGTTGGCAGAAACATCATCTACAATAAGAATCTTTATCGCTTCGTTTACGCTGTTTTCCTGTGCCATGTTTCATCTCCCATCAAGAATGCTTTACCTGCATCTTTATCTTTCAAAAAAAGGCTGAACCTGAATTGATTCAGCCTTTAACCTTTAATATTTTATCAATAACTACACTACATAAAGCCGTTACTGTGTTTACTTACGTACCAGATGGCGAGGCAGACCATTTACATATAACGGCTGTAATTCGCCCATAATAAGCGGTCTTGCATATTTCTCATAACCGTCGTTCAGATTCTTGCCATCCGCTGTTATCCACTCGTCTGGAACTTTTCTTTCTACATTCGCAATAGCATGGATATCATACGCGCTTGTACCGCACTGATAAGGTGAATCACCGTTTCTGTCAAGCGTTATCATCATGCCGGTCTTACCTTCTTCAGCAGCATTGACAGCATCGAATCCAACCTGAAATGCCTCGTTGATATCTGTTAAGGAAGCCAAATGCGTAGCTGCACGCTGTAAAGTAGAGAATTCAATGGCACGTGTCTTCAAACCGGTTTCTGCTGCAACCTTATTTGCCAGCATAGCTGCCGTACCGGACATCTGCTTGTGACCGAAAGCGTCTACAGCTACCTCCTTGCCAAGTTCGCATACATAACGTCCGTCTGCAATATGCACGCCCTCAGATACCGCAATAACAACGGAAGACTTCTCGTTTGCCAGTTTCTTAACATCTTCCATGAACTTGTCCATATCAAATACCTTTTCAGGTAAATAAATTGCATCAGGACCGCTGCAATCGTCACCCTTGGATAAAGCAGCAGCCGCTGTAAGCCAGCCTGCGTTACGTCCCATAATCTCTACGATACAGATTGTAGGCTTCTGTGCGCCAAAAGATTCGTTATCGCGAATAATCTCCTTCATACTTGTTGCAATATATTTTGCCGCTGAACCATATCCGGGGCAGTGGTCGGTAATAGGAAGATCGTTATCAATTGTTTTGGGAACTCCCATAAATCTCTGCGGTTTGTTATGAGCAGCCGCATAATCGGATAACATCTTCACAGTATCCATGGAGTCATTACCGCCTGCATAGAACAGACACTCAATGTCATGCTTCTCCATAATCTCAAAAATTTTCTCATATACATCTTCATGGCCTTCAATCTTAGGCATTTTAAAACGGCAAGAACCTAAGAAAGCCGAAGGAGTTCTCTTCAATAATTCAATGCCTGTCTCATCATCCAGGTACTCGCCAAGATCAATCATCTTATCCTGCAAAAAGCCCTCAATACCATGCACCATACCATAAATCTTCTTCACTCCCAGATTCTTAGCTGCGGCATAAACGCCTGCTACGGAAGAATTAATAACGGCTGTAGGGCCGCCTGACTGACCAACAACAATATTTCCTTTCATTACCATATCTCCTTTATGTCTTTAAATTTTAATTTCTCATGAAATTATACCAAAAAAAACCATAAGTGGCAAGCTTAAAAAGACTTATAAACTTTCCGCCCAAACATATATGAAATAGTTAAAATTATCATTGACATAAGGGGCTTTTTTTGGTATGCCTATTTTTGATACATATAATTTGTATGCAGAAAGTCTTTATTAGAAATACTTTAGAGGAAAGGAAAGAGAAAAATGTTAAAAGCAGTAGTTTTATTTGTAATAGGTCTTATATTAATTTGTTTTGGCGGCGACCGACTAGTGGATGCAGCGGTGGCAATTGCGAAAAAACTTGGAATTCCACAAATTGTAGTGGGAGCTACCATTGTCAGTCTTGGTACTACATTACCGGAAGTATTAGTTTCCACTACAGCAGCGTTTGATGGTTCTGCGGCAATTGCGGCGGGAAATGCGTTCGGTTCCATTATCTGCAATACTGCTTTGATTGCCGGGCTGACCCAAACTATACGCCCCACAAAACAGGTGGAAACGACTTCACTGTCATGGCGCGGTATTTTCTTTTTTGTGGTGCTGATTGGGTTGAATGTATGGGGATTTATGACAGGGGCTTTTGGTCGTCCGACAGGAGTGGTTTTGCTGTTTCTGTTCATCGTGTATGCCTGTCTGAATGTGGCACGTGCTTCTGCAGAAGGTGGTAACCAAGATGACACGGAAGATACCGGAGAAATTTCTATTTTGAAACAGCTCCTGATACTTTCAGTCTGTGCCGCATGCCTTTTTGTGGGGGCAAAGCTTCTGGTGGATAACGGAATCATCATCGCCGAAGCTTTAGGTGTGCCGGAACGTGTCATTGCAGTTACTTTTATTGCGTTGGGAACCTCTCTGCCGGAACTCATGACTTCAATCATGTCTTTGGTAAAAGGCTATGGAAACGTAGGACTTGGGAATGTGATTGGCGCAAATCTTCTGAATATGCTGCTGGTAATCGGAATTCCTTCGGCGATTGCCGGGATTCCGTTAGAACGCTCGACAGTTATGATTGACATGCCTTTGTCCTGTCTGGTCATGGCGGTTCTAATTATACCTATTTTAATAAGAAAAAAGTCATCCAGAGTACAAGGCGTTGCGCTCCTTTGCATCTATATGGTGTACTGCGTTGCTTCTTTTACATGATAAGAAATAAGAGAATTTTTGATTCACAAACCCGCAGGCTGAAAAAGGAGCATAGTTATAAGCATGAGTGAACAAATCAATAAATCTACAGAGCTGTCGAGAGAGGAACGGATGGCATCGTCTTCAATCGGAAGTCTTATTGTCAGCATGGCGGTTCCTTCAATATTGGCACAGCTCATAAATATCTTATATAGTATTATAGACCGTATTTATATCGGGCATATGAAGGATGTGGGAGCCACGGCGCTGACCGGAGTAGGCGTGACATTCTGTATTACGGTATTTATATCTGCTTTTTCCGGTTTTATCAGTAACGGTGCGGCACCTCTTGCTGCTATCTGGCTTGGAAAAAAGGATAAAGAACACGCGGAGAAGATTCTGGGTAACAGCGTTACTTTTCTGATCATATGCACGGTCGTCCTAATGGCGGTCTTCTACAAATTTCAACGACCGATGCTGTATATGTTCGGTGCAAGCGACGCTACAATCGAATATGCTGTTTCTTATATCTCGATTTATTTGGTTGGAACGATTTTTGTGGAACTTGCTCTGGGACTGAATGCCTTTATCATTTGCCAGAGCCAGTCAAGAACAGCAATGCTGTCCGTGTTGATTGGCGCTATTGCCAACATTATTTTAGACCCGATATTTATTTTTGCTTTCGGACTCGGAGTTAAAGGCGCCGCAATTGCGACGGTCATCTCACAGGCATTAAGCGCTGTCTGGGTAGTAGCTTTTTTGATAAGTCCTAAGTCTTCTATAAAGATACGGAAAAGCTGTCTGAAGCTTGAAAAAAGCATTCTTTTCAGCATTTTTTCCCTTGGAGTCTCTCCATTTATCATGAGGGCGACAGAAAGCTTCATCAGTATCGTGCTGAATCATGGACTTCAGACTTATGGAGGGGATTTATATGTAGGCTCGCTGACCATCATGCAGAGTGTCATGCAGGTATTTTCGGCCCCAGTCGGCGGATTTACACAGGGTATGGCTCCGATTATCAGTTACAACTACGGGGCAGGAAACTTTACCAGAGTCAAAGAAGTCTACCGATACATGATAGGAATCTGTTTTGGCTTCATGCTTATTACTACGGTTTCCACAATTTTGTTTCCGGAGTGGTATGCCGCTTTCTTTACAGATGATGTAGAACTAATAGCACTGGTCGGAAAGACTATGCCTGTATTTATGTTCGGTATGTCGATTTTCGGACTGCAAAACGGAATACAGCCGACATTCCTGGCATTGGGGCAGGCTAAAATTTCCCTTTTTATCGCAGTTTTCCGCAAGATTATTCTTTTAATACCGCTTGCCATTATTCTTCCACACTTTTTCGGTGTAATGGGCGTGTATTATTCGGAGCCTGTCTCTGATATATTATCGGCCACAACAGCCACTATACTATTTGTCTGCAATATCAAAAAAATGCTGTCTAAAGAAGCTCTTGCGAAGATACATTGAAAGAAGAACCGGAGGATTAATATATGTGGATATCTGATGACTGGAAAGATTATGAAGTAATAGATACATCAAACGGGGAGAAGCTGGAGCGCTGGGGCAGTTATCTGTTAGTAAGGCCTGACCCACAGGTCATATGGAATACTCCTAAAGATAATCCCGGCTGGCAGACAAGAAACGGGCACTATCACAGAAGCGCCAAAGGAGGCGGCGAATGGGAATTTTTTAATCTGCCCGATGAATGGAGCATTCAGTATAAAGAACTGACCTTCAATTTAAAACCTTTCAGTTTCAAACACACCGGTCTGTTTCCAGAACAGGCTGTCAACTGGGATTGGATTTCTTCTAAAATAAAGAATGCGGGCAGACCTGTTAAGGTCTTAAATCTGTTCGCTTATACAGGCGGCGCAACCCTTGCAGCTGCAAAAGCCGGTGCAAGCGTAACACATGTGGACGCCTCAAAAGGCATGGTAACATGGGCAAAAGAAAACGCTGTCGCTTCAGGACTGGCCGATGCTCCAATCCGCTGGCTGGTCGATGACTGCGTAAAATTCGTGGAACGTGAAATACGCCGTGGCAACGTTTATGATGCAATCATAATGGACCCTCCTTCCTATGGAAGAGGACCAAAGGGTGAAATCTGGAAAATAGAAGAGAGCATTTTCCCTTTCCTTGAATTAACTTCCAAGATTTTATCGAAAAATGCCCTCTTTTTCCTAATCAATTCATACACTACCGGCCTACAGCCCGCGGTACTGTCATACATGCTGAATACAGTAATTGTCCCGGAATTCGGCGGTCAGGTACAGGCATCGGAAATCGGTCTGCCTGTCAGTTCTAACAGCCTGATACTTCCATGCGGAGCTTCCGGACGTTGGCAGTCTTTGTCATAACATTACCTAATAATAATAACGGAAAAACTCAGTTATAGCGCCGCCAAAAGCCGCCATAGAAATTATGAAAAGCACAAGATAGATTGCTGCAAATATTAAAACTGCTTTAAAGTAATTAGATTTACTCTTCTTTGTGCCTGAACTGAATGCCCACACGAATGGCATGATAATACCAACACAAGGTATCACCATAAGCAATAATGTAATCATCCATTCACCCAGCGATACCGGTTCTTCCAAATCACCCTGCATCGGTTGGTACGTTGACTGATAACCGTTATTATACGGATTATACTGATAACTCGGGTTAGCATTCGGGTTAGAATTTGCATTCATGTAAGTGTTCTGATTATTATCCCCCTGAGTATACGTGTTTTGATAATAACCTCCCTGATTGCCGTTCTGATTGTTGTCAGGATTCTGTCCCGACTGCTGATTTTGATACATATTGTTACTGTCCATTTTTTTCCTCCCTCATATGTTTATATATGCAGATTTCATGTAAAAAATCTGCGAGTGCTTATATATTATCACAATATTCCCAATTCGTACAGTATTTGTTCGTAATATGGTAAAAATCTTGAAAAAACATTTCCTTTACTGTAAACATATGGAATTCTGTCAGGAAAAAATCGATACATCCTAAAAGCATAGACTGCCAACATCAAGATGAGCGCAATCACTATGAGAGGTATTATTCCCTTAGCCTTTTTTCCTTTTATATATCGGTTCCAACAGAAATAGAGGAAAATACATACTATCGGAACTCCCATTGGATTCATCTGTATGGACTTTAAAAGTCTTCCGGTTGCAAGATAGAAAAGCGACCTTGTCATTCCGCATCCGGGGCATGGAAATCCCGTCATAATAACCATCGGGCAGAAGGCATGAAATACAATATTAACCAAAACAGTATAAACCGCTATAGCTATAGCCGTCATCTTATACGCATCTGCCGGTGCCGACGCGTTAATAGT
>JAIDPH010000174.1 GCA_029062885.1 Lachnospiraceae bacterium | reverse complement strand
AACGGAGAGGGTGGGATTCGAACCCACGCGCCCTTGCGGACAAACGGTTTTCAAGACCGCCTCGTTATGACCACTTCGATACCTCTCCATATTTGTTTTGTCTGGCTTTTCAGTCAGCGCAAAAATTATTTTAGCAAAAAAGAATATTAGTGTCAACTGCTTTTTTCAAGAATTACCTTTTTCTTGCAATCACACAATACCAGTCCGTCTCATTTATTTCTATATTTTTAAAATATGACGGAAAATTCATTACTTCAATATCTTCATAACCCATTTTCTGCAGTTTATCCAGCAATATTGCTTGAGAGATAGGAATATAATGTTCCTCAAAATGTTCCTTTTGAAATATCTTATTTTCTTTTTCAAAAGTATACAGAAGATTAAATGTCATTGTATCATCCTCATGATAATCCCATACCTGTATCAAATTAATCCGTGTTTCGCCGTCAAAAAAAGGGTTATATAAATAAAAACGATTTTTGTCCCTTAAAACCTTATCCCAATTTCTTATATCAAAATATAAATAACCGCCCGATTTAACCAATGAATCCATCTGCTCTAAAGTCTTGAGAACATCTTCATTGCTCACATAAGGCAGAGAATTACCTGTGCTTGCAACGCAATCAAATTTTCCCGTGAACCAACTCGCCACAGTTCTGAAATCACAACATTGCAATTCCACATCAATGTTTCTTGCATCAGCCTTTTTTCTGCAATTTTCCAGCATTGACTTACTTAAATCCGAACCCGACAAAGAAACACCTAAATCTGCCAATGGTAACGTAACATTGCCTGAACCGATACTTACATCCAGAAGTGACTCTACATGCCGATTCTCCAATATATGTTTCCAATGCTCTTTGTATACATTATACCGACTTTCATCCTCTATCAAATCATAAATATCTGCTCTGTCATACAAACTTGCCATAAATATTTCTTCCTCCATCACCGCTACTCAAAAATGAAAATCTCTTCAATAGGCGCATCAACAGCTCTTGCTATGTCAATCGCTAATTTTAGCGAAGGATTATACTGTGCCTTCTCTAAGCGCATAATTGTTTCCCGTCGTACTCCTACCTGCACTGCCAACTGCTCTTGCGTCAAGTCTTTTATCTGTCTGTACTTTTTCAATCTGCATTCAAAATCCGGCACTTTTATTCCTCGCTTTCTTCAACCTGTTCATCATAGTCATAACGGTACAACAGATATTCGCCAAGGAATACTTCAAGCGCTATGGAAAGCGATATAACAATGATGAGCGCAATCAGTGTATATTCCGGATTTCCCATGAACATCCCCTGTCCCAGAATGAGTACCGCAAGGAAAATAATGGTCAAAGCAGTTTTATTCGCTGCCATATGAGCTTTCGCTTTGTTCTCTTTGTACCGTTCGTCCATAAAAGTATTTGACATTTTTCCCTCATAGAAAAATCCAAAATATCCAAAAAACATGAAGAATATAAACGGGAAAATGATTTTATCCATACTGTAAGTCCAGAAACCTAAAAATCCGGCAAAGCCCAAAAAACCCAGAAATCCCATTTTAGGGCTTATTGTTCTGGTAGAGTTTACGATTGCTTCTCGGCGCTTGTTTGCAATTACAGCCCGTAACATCAATGCAAAAAGATATAGAATATACAAGGCAAAAAGCGTCACAGAAATAATCATAGGCAAATCCTGTATACGGAATGTATATTCTGACAACTCTGTCGGTGTAACAAGCCTCGAATCATTAAATGCTATGCTGTACCATGAAGATACTGCTAAAAGCAGGACGCATATCACGCCCAAAAAAATAGTGAATTTTGTATTACTCTTTTTCATATTTTCGCCCTCCGATGTGATGTATTTATCTCTTGATGTTACAAATATATCACACAGCAATACCGGTGTCAATAGGAAAGTTACAAATATATCACTTTTTCTAAAATCCACTTAACTCAGTTCGCCAAAGTAATTTCAACAAATCAGCTGTTAGTAATTAAATAACGTGCGATATTTAAATCTTCAGGCGTTGTAATCTTAATATTTTCGTAAGAACCTTCTACCAATTTGACAGGATGCTGCAGCAAAGTCTCGACCACCATAGCGTCATCTGTAATTTTTATACCCTTTTCCTTAAGTTCTTCTTCCTTTTCAAACAACCTGCCGTAAGCCTCCTTAGCAAGCTTTATATCGAAGACCTGCGGTGTCTGAATCTGCCAAATGGTTTCCCTGTTCGGAGTCATCTTCGCAAACCGGTTCTCATCCGCTATCTTAATCGTATCCTTAACCGGCATTCCAACTACGCAGGCACGATATTCTTTTACCGCATCATAGGCGCGCATCAATATTTCTTCCGTCACAAAAGGCCGCGCCCCATCATGAATAAAAACATATCCCTCTCCTTCAATGGCATTTAGCCCATTAGCCACAGAATGATATCTTTCCCTACCGCCGGCAACTATTTTCTTTACTTTTGAAAAATTATATTTCTCAACAATTTCATTTTGACAATAATCTTCCTCGCCCTTACCTGTTACGAGTATGATTTCATCGATAAAGCTATCCTGAAATGTTTTCAGCGCATAATAAATGACCGGTTTGTCCTTTAACAGCAGGTATTGCTTCTGCACATTACTGTGCATCCTCTTGCCCTGTCCTGCTGCCAGCACCACGGCCACTGTCTTTTTTTCTTTATTCATAATTCTCTCCCAGCCTCAAGTTCGGCACGGCATTCAAATCATAGCCATGACGCACTCCCTTACGGTATTCATAATAACCCGCCACTCCTATCATTGCGGCATTATCCGTACAGAAAATCGGAGATGGACAGTAGAAATCTATTTTTCTCGCACTGCACTCCCTTATAAACGCTTCACGCAAAGATGTATTGGAAGCCACGCCGCCTGCAATGGCGAATTTACGCAGCCCATGTTCTTCAACTGCGTTCATGGAATGTTCCACCAACACATCTACTACAGCTTTCTGAAAAGAAGCCGCCACATCTGCCTGACATACAGGAATTCCTTTCATTTCACATGAATTCAGGTAATTGAGAACCGCTGATTTCAAACCGCTGAAGCTAAAGTCGTAGACCGAATCCACAACCTTTGCTCTTGGAAAATGAATTGCGTCTGCATTCCCCTCCTTAGATACCTTGTCAATCTTAGGTCCACCGGGATAGCCCAGCCCGATTGCCCTTGCTACCTTATCAAATGCCTCGCCGGCAGCATCGTCTCTTGTCTTCCCCAGAATCTCATATTCGCCGTAGTCTTTAACAATTACCAGATGAGAATGCCCTCCGGATACAACCAGACAGATATATGGCGGTTCCAATTCTTTATTCTCAATATAATTAGCGTTTATATGTCCCTCTATGTGATGAACCCCTATTAACGGAATCCCTGACGCAAGGCTGATTGCCTTTGCAGTAGATACTCCGACTAACAGAGCACCAACTAACCCCGGTCCGTAAGTCACCGCGATGGCAGTGATATCTTTCAATTTAACATTTGCTTCCCTTAAAGCGGCTTCAATAACCTGATTTATTTTCTCAATGTGTTTTCTGGAAGCAATTTCAGGCACGACGCCGCCATACACGGTATGTAATGCAATCTGTGAAGATATAATGCTAGATAAAACCTCTCTGCCATTCTTCACAACTGCTGCCGCTGTTTCATCACATGAGCTCTCAATTGCCAGAATCAGCACGTCTTCATTTTCCATATAAAAACCCATATTCCTTTTTCAATTTTTGCTCTCTTCCCATCCGAGAATTTTCCAACGTTTATTTTCGTCCTGGCGTAAAATAAACACTACATCACTATAGAACTTCGTTGTTCCCTTTCTTATGTTATAATTGCAATAAAGTCTGGCGCATGAGCTGTCACCTTCATCAAAAAATTCTACTTCAGTGCTCGCAGGCAATGAATAAGAAGAAATAGACTGATCTAATGCTTTAAATCCACTGATATCCTTTTTCAGATCCTCCAGATATTGAATAAGCGGATTATTGGCATTCAATTCATCATCATAAAGTCCCATCACCTTTATTGCCAGTTCATTAAACTCATCATCTGTGTATTTCTCATTATACAGGCATCTGGCCAGTTCATTGAAATACTTCACGACTTCCTTCGGCGTAGGCGGATAATTTTTGTCCAAATCCCGTACTAATGTTGCCTGTACCAATGTGGATTCAACAACTTCTTCCTTCGTTTCTTTAGTCTTATTAGACAAATAATAAAAATATCCAACAACAAGAGCTGCCAGAATTACTCCTATGATGACAATTTTAATTCCATTTGAATTTTTCACTGTAACCCTCCGTTCCTGAACAACATGACCTACGGTTAATCCTCTGTATATAATAAGTCTACACTCTTTCCATCTTTTCCCGCAAGTGCATTTGGAAAAATTTTCCTGACTTCACCCATATAATCTTCCGCACGAATGAGTGAAGGGCTGTAGTGAGTCAGCCACAATTCGCCTACATTTGCCTCTTTTGCCAGCTCAGCGGCTTCATAAAAGGTCATATGCTTATGTTCCTTTGCCTTCTGTACTTTATCAGGCTCACCATACATGCCTTCGCATATGAATAAATCTGCGCCTTCTGCATTTCTGACAATACTGTCAGTTGGCCTTGTATCTGTACAATAAGTAAGTTTAATACCTTTTCTGGGCGGTCCAATCACCATGTCCGGCGTAAGCAGTCCCTGTTCGGTCTCTATTGTTTCGCCTTTCTGCAACCTGTTCCAGTATCTTACGTCTATTCCACGCGCCTTCGCTTTATCTACATCAAATTTTCCTATTCTCTCAACCACTATATTATATCCGTAACAAATCGTATTGTGATTAACTTTAAACGCTTCTATCCTGAAACCGTCAAACTGTAATGTCTGTTCCGTTTCCGTCAATTCCAGACATTCTATCGTAAAAGGAAGCTCCGGTGCGATTATGCGAAGTGCTGACACCACTTTCGTCAGGCCTTTTGGTCCAATCACAAGAAGCGGCTCTGTCCGTTCCGCATTGCCCATTGTCAAGAGCATTCCCGGCAGTCCGCTTATATGATCCGCATGAAAATGTGTAAAACATATAATATCAATAGGTTTGGGACTCCATCCCTTCTCTTTCATGGCAATCTGCGTACCTTCTCCGCAGTCTATCAATATACTTTTTCCGTTATATCTTGCCATAAGTGAAGTGAGCCATCTGTATGGCAGGGGCATCATTCCTCCCGTTCCAAGCAAACAAATATCTAACACAACAATTCCTTTCTTTCCTTAGTTTCTGCCGGAATCTGAAACGTTTCCGTCATTTTTTCATAGCATTCCTCACACAGATCAAAAGACTGTGTTTCGCCGTCTCTTTTACTGAAATAACCGAAATCATGCGAAATATGAATACACTCTTCTTTTAAAATTCCATTTTCTACCAATAAATCTTTTTTACAGCAATTACAAGTCACTGCAGCCAGCTTTGTTTCCTTTTTATTGAGATAAGTCCTCATATTTATCCATCCCCTATTTTTCATTCTTAAGTCCGATACCATTATAACAGTCTGTAGTATGCAAAAACAGTGGTAAATACTTTATCTGTTTCCTATCTCTTCCACATTATCATAGCATCTTCTGTCGGTTTTTCATAGAAGTTTGGACGAATTCCTTCGGAAAAAAATCCCAATTTTTTATAAACATGAATTGCTGCTGCATTGCTTACGCGCACTTCTAATGTAAATGCATTAAGGCCGTTCATATATCCGTCTTCAATCATGAATTGCAGTAATTTCGTTCCAATTCCCCGATTTCTTAAATTTTTATCTATGACTACATTGGTAATATTTCCTTCTCCCGCTATCAGCAGCACGCCGCATCCTCCAACGACCTGCCCGTTAAGTTCAGCCACATAGTATCTTGCGTCTTCCTTCTCAATCATTTCTTTAAAAGCATCACGCGACCACGGCATAGAAAAAGTTTCCTCTTCCAATTCACTGATTCTCTCTACATCCGCCAATTCCATCATTCTAATCTGGAGTCCGTCTATATTCATATGCTATTCCCGCTCTTTCCGTTCACGTTCCGCCTGCGACAGCCGCAGGTATTCCGGAGCATGCTCCGCGCCGCTCTGGCTTTTGCCCTGTGCATAAAAAATACTGCCAAGAGCCCCTATGCTTGCTGCACGCTGCCTGTTCATATGCGCAGGCGCAAAGGTATATGCCACCTGCATAACTTCCTTCATTCTGTCCCTGTAAACAGGAACCCCGTCTCCAAGAAAGATTACTTCCCTTCCGATTTCATTTAATACAAAAGCAATTTCGTCAAAAGCTATAGCACATTGCTCTTTTATACTATGTAAGCTATAGGCGTCCCCATCTTTTACAAACTCATATATCCCCGTATAGACCTGATCTCTTTTGGCGTCCATGATTGGACATACAATTTTATCTGTTCCGTATAAGTTATAAGCAAGTCCTTCCACTGTCGGAACCGCCACAATCGGTATGTCCGCAGCTAAAGACAACCCTTTGGCTGTTGCAGAACCAATCCGAAGTCCGGTAAAAGACCCCGGTCCAGCCGCAACAGCTATGCCATCCACCTTATCAAAATCCAACTCTATCATATTCCTGATTTCATTAAGCATCGGCAGCAATGTCTGCGAATGCGTCTTTTTATATTGAATGGTATATTCTGCAGCCAGTATATCATCTTCTATAACCGCCACGGAAGCCACCAACCCCGAACTATCTATTGCTACCAGCCTCATTCTGATACCCCTGCTCCTCTCAATCAAACTCTTCCACCGTAATTTTCCTGTAATCAAAACCCTTTTCAAGATTTTTCTCTATTGTAATCTTCATATATTTTTCCGGCAGTATCTCCTCAATCAGATTCGCCCATTCAATCAGACATACTCCATCTCCATAAAAGTATTCGTCATAACCTATCTCATCCATCTCCTCAATATCGCCTATTCGATATACGTCGAAATGGTAAAAAGGCAGCCTTCCCTCGTCATAGACCTGCAAAATTGTAAAAGTGGGACTATTCACAGATTCCTTAATTCCCAATCCGCTTGCTACACCCTGTGTAAAAACAGTCTTACCTACTCCCAAATCTCCAATCAGGGAATATACCTCACCCGCCCTTGCACGCTCTCCAATTTTTTTCCCGAATTCAAACGTTTCCTGTGTACTATAAGTTTCAATAATCTGCTTCATCTTCGCACCCTTATCAGCAGCCAAATTCCTTTTTACCCTTTAATCTTTACTCTTTTCGCAGGCATATGAGTAGAAATCATTTCTATCACTTTATACTTATTCTCTCCAAGATCCTTTTTTGGAAAAATACATGCGTTTATCCGCGAGGTATATACAACTATGCTGCTTCCAGTGGAAACAGCTTTATACATATCTTCCCACTTCTGGCTTTCCGTTGTATCCTCCTGAGATACCTCAATGCCTTCTTCCGTCAACTTATAATGCAATGGCTTCTTAAATGCCGGATTGTTCACCATCTGCTGTCTGGAACGTAAAAAAAGCGACCACGGCTGGTAAATAAGGATAATTACTCCTGCCGCCAGAAAAAGTATCTGTCTGTTCGAAAAGAAAACAATAACCATCAATGCACCTACAACAGCTCCGAATATGCCGGTAAAACTGCTGAATGTATGATGCATCATATAATCGTATAGAATTCCTGCCTTCATTTTTACATCAAATTCAATTTCCATATTGAGCCTGCCCTTCGTCCTATGTCATTCCCGACTATATCCACATCTTTCATATACTGCGAAAAACACCTACATCGCAGGTGCTTTTCTACAGTTACTATATTAATTATTATACTGAAATTCGGGCAAAGTGCAAGACTATATCCCACATGTAATATCTTCATTCATGCCGAAGTGCTTCAATCGGGCTTAATTTCGCCGCCTTTTTGGCAGGATAGATGCCGAAGAAAATACCGACTGCGGAAGAGAACAAAGTAGCTCCGATAATTGTGGATATTTGTGTACTTGCAGTAAGTCCTATAATAGAGCATATCAGATTACCAAGCATTATGCCTAGTACAATTCCTATAACGCCGCCGAGCATAGTTATAATACCGGCTTCCGCAAGAAATTGAAGTAAGATAGAACCTGTTCTTGCCCCCAATGCCTTACGTATACCAATTTCCCTTGTGCGCTCAGTCACAGATACCAGCATTATATTCATAACGCCGATGCCGCCAACCAGCAGCGAGATTGCTGCAACAAGAGAAACAAAGACTGTAACAATTCCCAAAATACTGCCAACTTCTGCTGACATATCAGTAATACTTTGCACCATAATCTGGTTCTCACCGCGCACCTGATATTTATTCTCTAACAGTCTTACCGCATTCTGCGCCACTTCCGTGCAGTATTCTGTAGATTCGGCAAAAATCAGCATATCACTAAATTCATCAATATAGAAATAGAAGTCATTACCCATTACGGATATCGGGAGTTCTACATTAATAGTCTGATTAGTACCACTATTGACGAAGCTTGTGGCGTTGTCTTCACGAATGCCCACTATGGTCAGTTCCTGCGAATCTCCATATAATGTTAGTTCAAAGCTTAAGCCTACCACATCTGTCGTTCCAAATAAACTTACTGCGCTGCTTTCAGGAATCACACATACCCTATTGCCGCTTTCTGCATCCGCCCTTGTAAAATACCTTCCTTTGACTACCTTGCCGCCATTACCTGAATAATACTGCAATCCTTCATTTCCCGCCGCTGCCATGGCTTCAAAGTTGCCCTTAGGTCCCTCAGCCGTTCCCCAGGCACCCATAACAGGAGTAGCGCCCTTCACATGCTCAACTTTTTCCTGAATAAGCTCAAAGTCATCCTGTGAAAACCTCATGGTAGTGCTTTCTAATGTGGTATCGAGCATCAACTCGATCAATCCGCTGCCGATGCTTTCCAATTCATCATTAATCTGTTCCCTTACGCCGTTTCCGATTGCCATAATCATAATCACTGACGCAATACCTATGATTATACCTAACATGGTAAGAACAGAGCGTCCTTTATTGCTTTTTATGTTCATCAGGGCGATTTTAATATATTCAAATATCTGTGCCATCTATATATTTACTCCCTTTATTTCTCCACCAAATAAAACAGAAATTAATATTCTGAAACGGCTGTGACTGTCATTCCCTCAACCATATCTACTGTTACATTGCTTACAACCTGATCCCCTTCATTCAGACCTTCCTTAACTTCACAGTAACTATCGGATGAAATGCCTGTAACAATACTCCTTTTCATCAATACACCATCCTCAACAACATAGACAAAATCGCCTTCCTTATCACTGTTCACTACTTCTATCGGTACGACCAATACCTGTTTTGCGACAGAGGTATTTATCTTTACCTTGGCTTCGACTCCAAGGAAAATGTTAGAATCCGGATTTTTTATCTGTATTTCCGCACCTACCACAGAAGCGCCGCTGGCATTTGTCGTTGCCATTCCGTTTATCTTCGACACAACGCCGTTATATGTATTTCCCGCAATAGTCACTTCTGCTTCCTGCCCCAGCGCTATTTTTTCCAAATCATACTTAGATACGGAAATCTCTACCTTAACCTTTTCAGTGCTTTCCAATACAAGCATCTGTGCTCCTGTCATAGGAGTATCGCCTTCCACAACGTTAAGCTCCGTTACAACTCCATCAAAATCAGCAAATATACCGTTCTCTATCTCTTCTATAGATGTCAGGATCTCTGTTGCATTGATATTTTCTATCTGTCTGTTGGCCGACATCTGTTCCTTACTTCCGCTGTCCAGAATACTGTTTTCAGAAGTAGTTTTCTGGCTTTCCATCTCAGCTTTATATTCTTTGCAGGCAGTAACTGTTTCCTGATACGTTTCTATTTGACTCTGCCAGTCTTCAATTTCTTTATTATGCTGCTGCTCATAAGAGTTTTTCTGAATCTGCTTCTGTAACTCCATGTATTCTTCAGAATCCGGCTCATCTGACCAATCTATGAGCGAAATCTGCAGATTAGTTCCTTCCTTAGCCAAACTGTCCTGCTTATCCGTAATCTTCTTATTCAGTATCTTTATATTATTTTCTGCATATGCAATCTGCAATTCCAGTATATCCAGATTAAAATTAGCCTCTCCAAGTTCATTTATGTATTCATTGTTTTTGGAAATGGAGCTTGCGTAACTGCCTTCGTTAGCCTCTATTCGCAGCTGTGCCAGCAGTTTTTCATTCTCCAGCGCATCCGCATCATAGGACAGAAGAGCCTGTTCCTTTTTTACATTGTCTCCAAGCGCCACGTTCACCTGTGCAATTTCAATTGCCATAGTTGAAAAATATACCTTTTTCTCTTCTGTTTTCACAGTTCCGCTTGTACTGAGTACCTGCTCGACATCATCTCTTTCAACCGGGGTAACATATACTATTGCAGGTGCATTTTTTGCCATAATGGAATTTATCGCTATAAACGCAATTATGGCGACGAGGATGACTCCGATAATAATTCGTCTTATTATCTTCTTTATCTTTTTCTTTTTTGACTGGTCCATCGGTACTTTTCCCTCTTCTTTCTTTTCCATAATCTTTCACTCTCCTATTCTATGTAATTACTACAACTATTCAGTGTCAGAATCCACCTTCCGGCAACCCGAATCCTGTACAATCTTTCCGTCAATAATCTTAATAACGCGCTTAGCCTGATTTGCTATTTCATTGTCATGCGTGATCAGAATAACCGTCCTGCCTTCTTCATTGAGTGTTCTCAATATTCCCATAATTTCCTTACTGGAGCCGGAATCCAGATTGCCGGTAGGCTCGTCGGCAAGAATAATCGGGGGCGCCTGTGCAATGGCTCTGGCAATCGCCACACGCTGCTGCTGTCCGCCCGACATCTCAGAAGGTTTATGGTCTTTCCTGTTTTCCAGTCCTACCTTCTTAAGTGCAGTATCTGCAAGCTTCAGCCGTTCCCGCTTGCCCACGCCCCTATATATAAGCGGCAATTCCACATTCTCTAACGCTGTCAATCCGGCTATCAAATTAAAGCCCTGAAAGATAAAACCTATTTCCTTATTCCTCACATCCGACAGTTCATTGTCACTCATATTTGACACGTTCTGACCATGCAGATAATAGTTACCGCTTGTAGGCACATCCAGACAACCCAGCATATTCATTAATGTAGATTTTCCCGAACCGGACTGCCCGATAATAGCTACGAATTCATTTTCATTAATTGTCAGGCTGACATGGTCCAATGCCTTGACCTCATTTTCTCCGGGGTTGTATACCTTGCAGATATCCCGTACTTCTACCAATGCGCCCATGAGTTTTCCTTTCTTTATTAAAATATATAACACATATGTACCCATATACAATTTTCGTATATAGCAATGCTTTCAGTATATAATATATAACGTAAATATTCCATTAAATGTCTTCAAAATATATCTTAAATTTTTCAAAAAGATTTCTTACAGTATTATCTCATAACATAAAAGAAGCCTGTGAAAAGAATATAGCATTGCCATCTTAACCCAAGCTTCTTTCAATCTTAATAAAACCTTAATTTGATATATTATATTCGATTTGTTTTCTTTAAAACAGGACTTAATTTTTTATAAACCAGCATCGTAACAAGCGATACGACACTACCTTTCAAGAGATTAAGCGGCGCAACAGCATACATTACAAGTGTTATTGTATTGTTAATGGCGGGATTTATCTTAGTTCCTATCCCAATAATTTCCTCTAATGGCATACCATACAATTTGGAAAATGCCGGAATCAGATAAATTGCATTAAAAGCGCTTCCAAATACCGTCATGCACAGAGTTCCGATAACGCATCCAATAACAGCTGTTTTTTTACTTTTATGGAACAGATATGTAATAGATGCCGGAACCAGTAATGAGCAGCCAATTACAAAATTCGCCATATCACCGACAAAAGCCGTAGATGTATTTTTGAATAACAGTTTAAGCATTATCTTGCAGAACTCAATCATCACCCCTGCTACAGGACCGAACGCAAATGCCGCAATCAAAGCAGGCAGCTCACTAAAATCAAGTCTATAGAAAAATGGTGCAAACGGAACCGGGAAATCCAACATATGCAATATTGCCGCTATAGCTGAAAACATACCTATTATCGTAATTTTTCCGGTTGAAAGAATCCTCTCTGTTACCCCTTCCTTCTTTCTGATATATTTCTCCGCCGCATATGCGATTACTGTCATCAGCACAACAATCCCAGC
This sequence comes from Lachnospiraceae bacterium, assembly GCA_029062885.1. Taxonomy (GTDB): domain Bacteria; phylum Bacillota; class Clostridia; order Lachnospirales; family Lachnospiraceae; genus UBA3282. The sequence goes on along the minus strand of JAIDPH010000174.1, from coordinate 24,873 downwards.
GAATTCCAGAAAGAAGACTACATTCTCCTGAATACTTTTTACTAATCCATTCATTTCTTTTTCCTCCATTTTTCATTTTAATAAATTATCAAAAAGGAAAATCTTCGTTATTAGCAAAAGCGTAGCTTTGTTTATACAAACAAAAACCCCGGATTTATATAATCCGGGGCACACTCATACACATCCTGCTTCTTCTTTCATCCAGACTTTACTGTTGGTTACGGATTCTTACCGTATCGGCCGATTATATCATAAGACTTCACATAGTCAATCTCAATCAATAATCAGTTCGTGGACTTGTCTGTCATAAGCAGATATCACCACCAGTAGGGAATTTCACCCGACCCCGAAGAATTTACCTTTATGCACTTGTATTATTGGGCATCTTTTCCTATCTTCATCGTCAGCCCTATCCGTTTTTTCTCTAAATCTACGGTAAGTACCTGCACATCGACCACATCGCCGACACTGACAGCTTCGAGTGGATGCTTGATGAATTTGTCCGTCATCTGTGAAACATGTACTAAGCCATCCTGATGTACTCCTATATCCACAAATGCGCCAAAATCAATAACATTGCGGACAGTGCCCTTTAAAATCATGCCCGGCTTCAAATCCTTCATATCCAGTACATCACTTCTTAAAATAGGCGCAGGCATATCATCACGAGGATCTCTTGCCGGTTTTTCCAATTCCTTCAATATATCTGTCAGGGTAATCTCGCCGATTCCAAGCTCCTCTGCAAGCTTCTTTTTATCCTTGATTCTTTTCTCCAGACTGCTTACTGTCGCTTCCGATTTCTCCACAGTCTGCACAGCAGTATTTTTATTTTCAAGCGCAACGCCGCCCATTGCCGCTGCAAGCGCTTTTCCCATAGCTGTATTAGTATTACGTATAACAACTTCTTTCTGTTTCTTCGGTTTTTCCTTTGTTACAGGAGCTTTTTTGCCTGCTGCTTTCTCAGCGGCAGCCTTTTTCTGTGCTTCCCTGACATCCGCCATCGTCAATCCCATCTTGTCCAGAAGCTTTTTAGCAGCTTCATAGGATTCAGGATGCACGCTTGTGGCATCAAGAGGATTGTCTCCATCCGTAATGCGCATGAAACCTGCGCACTGCTCAAAAGCTTTCGGTCCAAGCTTGCCCACCTTAAGCAATTGATTCCTATTTGTAAAACGTCCGTTTGCTTCCCTGTAATCCACGATATTTCTTGCTATTACCTTGGTTATGCCGGAAACATACTCAAGCAGTGAAGCGGATGCAGTATTCAAGTCTACGCCTACCTTATTAACGCTGTCTTCTACGACGCCGCTTAAGGCATCACTGAGCTTTTTCTGGTTCATATCATGCTGATATTGACCGACGCCGATGGATTTAGGATCTATTTTAACAAGCTCTGCAAGAGGATCCTGTAATCTTCTTGCAATGGAAGCCGCACTTCTCTGACCTACATCAAAATTCGGGAATTCTTCTGTCGCAAGCTTGCTCGCAGAATAGACAGATGCTCCCGCCTCATTTACAATCACATATTGTACGGGCGTATCCAGTTCTTTAAGAAGTTCTACTATTACCTGTTCCGATTCTCTTGAAGCGGTACCGTTTCCTACGGAAATCAGGGATACATTGTATTTTTTGATTAATTTTTTCAGCTCAGCTTTAGCTTCCGTAACTTTATTCTGTGGAGCTGTCGGATAAATTACCTTTGTATCCAGTACTTTGCCTGTCGCATCTACAACTGCCAGTTTACAGCCTGTTCTGAATGCCGGATCCCAGCCAAGCACTACCTTGCCCGCAATCGGCGGCTGTAGCAAAAGCTGTTCAAGATTCTTGCCAAATACGGATATTGCGCCATCCTCTGCTTTTTCCGTCAAATCATTTCGAATCTCCCTTTCGATTGCCGGTGCAATCAGCCTGGCATAGCTATCAGATATAACTTCTTCTAATATCGGAGTCGTGACACTATTGTCATTTTTAATTACTTTCGTGCGCAAATATTGTAAAACGCGCTCTTCCGGCGCAGCAATCTTAACAACCAGAAACTTCTCGTTCTCTCCTCTGTTGAGTGCAAGAATACGGTGTCCCGCCGCTCTTTTTACAGGTTCCTCATAATTATAATACATCTCGTATACACTCTGCGCCTTTTCGTTTTTGGCAGTACTTACGAGTTTTCCTTCTTCTATAGTAATATTTCTGATATATATGCGGTAATCCGCCTCGTCGGAAATCATTTCCGCAATGATGTCCTTTGCGCCCTGAATTGCGTCTTCAACACTCTTCACCGACTTAGTCTCGTCTTCATCATCGCGAAGATATTTCGCAGCCTCTTCTTCAATCGGTGCTGTCGCTTCCTGCTTCATAATATAATCCGCCAGACCATCAAGTCCTTTTTCCTTCGCTACGCTGGCCCTTGTTTTTCTCTTCGGACGATAAGGGCGATACAGGTCATCTACAACAACCATTGTCTCTGCCGCAATAATTTTTTCCTTAAGTTCTTCCGTCAGTTTACCCTGTTCCTCAATGCTCTTTATAACCTGTTCCTTCTTTTCTTCAAGATTCCGCAGGTATGTAAGCCTCTCATACAGGTTACGCAGCACCTCATCATTCAATGCTCCGGTTGCTTCCTTACGGTATCTGGATATAAAAGGAATGGTGTTTCCTTCATCAATCAGTTTTACGGCAGCTTCTACCTGCCATTTTTCTACTTTCAATTCTTCTTTTAGCTTTAAAATAATATCCATTCGTTATAGCTCCCTGACGTTTTCTAGTAATCGCATCATAGCCGTAACAACATGTCCAGACTATGACAACTATTACATTATACATAAATTTTCGTTCAGATGCAACGTTTGAAATTAATATACTAATTAATCTGGATTTTCTCATTTAGCCATGATATAATAAAAATAATTATAATCAACTAAAAGAAGTTTGCATACCTGATGCAGGAGAATAGTTTATGGACTTTAATCAGAACACAGTACCGGAAACGGATAATGATAATCAGAATAATATAAATAATACTTCCAATGGCGGTACTCAGTATGATCCGCCAGCAGAAGATACTGCACAGGATATAAACAGTGGTTCAGAACAGGTGCAAGGACAGACGTCATATGATAGCAATGCACAGTCCCCATATCAGGTTCAGCAACCATATGGAAACAATGCTCAATCTCCGTATCAGATTCAGCAGCCATACGGGAACGAGGGCAGATATCCTTATCAAAACAACTCTGTTCCTACTTATCAGAACGGCAATCAATATACCAATAATAACGTCAATCCATATTACGGAAATCCTGTACAGAGCGGAAATCCATCACAGGGCGCAAATGCTGGATACAATAACAACAGTTATGGTAATAATGGCTACAACTATAATAACAACGGCTACAATCCTAACTATAACTACGGACGCTATGCCTACCCGGTGAATGTTTCGGAGCCGGGCAGCAAATTAGCTAATGCCTCTATGGTTCTCGGCATTATTTCTATTATTGCGTGTTTTACATTTACGATTTATCCTGTTTTTATCACAGCAAGCATTGCAATCGTACTTGCCCTGCTTTCCAAAGGCAGAATGCAGAAGATGCTGGGCAAGGCACGAACCGGTATTATATGTGCAATAATCGGTTTAGTTTCAAATGTACTGCTGATAACCAGCTGTGTTGTTCTGTATTACACCAATGATGATGTCAGAGCGCAGGTCAACCAGATGTATGAAGAGCAATATGGGCAAACTCTGGATGAAATGATAGAAGAAATGTTAGAGGACAGTGGCTATACTGATTAGTTTTTTCTCAGAAAGGAGTAATATATGATAAACGGAATCAATCCTTGGGCAAATTCATATAATATATATCCGTCTGCTGCTTATGAAGGCTATGCAGGCAGTTCTGTTCCAACACAGGCAGATAGCGAAGACGGCGGTCAACATATAATCCGTAATCCCGGTCAATCAACCAAAAAACAGGCGGGGCGCGAATCCTCTCCGGCTGAGTGCGAGACCTGCAACAGCCGCAAGTATCAGGATGGCTCTGATGAAAATGTTTCTTTCAAGTCAGCGACCCATATTTCTCCTAACGCAGCTGCGTCCAAGGTTAGAAGCCATGAACAGGAGCATGTTTCCAATGCGTATAAAAAAGCAGCCCAGAACAACGGCAAGGTTCTGTCATGTAATGTTGCCATTCACACCGCTGTTTGTCCGGAGTGCGGCCGCACCTATGTTTCAGGCGGAACCACTTCCACCCAGATTCGTTATTATAACGAGGAAAACCCTTATCAGAAGGAAATGAAGTCTTCCGATGCCGCAAACAAGTATCTTGGAATGAATATTGATATTGCATGCTAAAAATATTTGGAGTACATTTTATGGATAACTTATATAAATTTAAATCTTCAGAAGAATTAAAAGCCTTTGCTAAAGAGCATCTGTTCGGGAAATACGGAATAGCTATCGGCGCTTGCGTCATTGTTAATCTGATTACATTATTTGTATCCTTTTTTTCGACAATATTTCTGAACACGAAAACAATTTATGGAATTATTCTAAATTTTGTGATTTCCTTTGTGATTTCTGTTCTGACGGGTTTGTTTACTTCGGGTGAAAAATATTTTTATTTGAAAATAGTCTGCGGTAAACCTGTTACATTAAGCGATGTTTTCTATGGATTTAAGCTATATCCAAATAAAGCTGTATTGATTCAGTTGTATCTTTCCATTTGGATATACATTTCCATGATTCCCCAAACAATTTTCACTTATTTGTTGTTGCTTTATCCGGATAATGCCATACTTACATTATTTTACAGCCTGGCTATGATTCTGTATTTAGTAGTATCAGTTATGATTTTTCTTAATTATTCTCAGGCATATTATTTGCTGCATGATTTTCCGGAATATTCTGTCAGCAAATTATTATCTACCAGCAGGAAACTGATGAAAGGCAGCAAAGGAAGGCTCTTCTATCTGACCGTAAGTTTCATACCCTTACTGTTGCTCGGATTGTTATCGTGTGGAATCGCATGTCTCTGGATTGCACCATATATTGATACAACTTATACAGAATTCTTTCTGGACTTAATGAAAAAAAATCAAGTGTCGGATTAATGTCCGACACTTTTCCATTTTAAATATGCATTTATAAAAGGGTCTATCGCTCCATCCATAACCGCATCCACATTGCCTGATTCTTCATTCGTCCTGTGATCTTTTACCATTGTATATGGCTGCATAACATATGAGCGAATCTGATTGCCCCATCCGATTTCCTTTACATCTCCGCGGATATCAGAAAGTTTTTCAGCATTTTCTTCCTGCTTAAGCATATACAGTTTTGCTTTAAGCATCTGCATTGCTTTATCTTTATTCATATGCTGGCTTCGCTCATTCTGACACGTTACCACGATTCCTGTCGGGAAATGAGTAATTCTTATTGCGGACGAAGTTTTGTTTATATGCTGACCGCCCGCACCGCTGCTTCGGTAGGTGTCTACCCTGATATCCTCATCTTTTATCTCTACATCCAAATCCTCTTCAATGTCCGGCATAACATCCAATGAAACAAAAGAAGTCTGACGTTTACCCTGTGCATTAAAAGGTGAAATACGCACCAGCCGATGCACGCCCTTCTCGGATTTCAGATACCCATATGCATTTACGCCATTAATCTGAAATGTAACGGATTTAATCCCGGCTTCATCACCATCCAGATAATCCAGCACTTCCAATGCAAAGCCTTTTCTTTCCGCCCATCTGGTATACATACGATACAACATGCTGCACCAGTCACAGCTCTCTGTTCCGCCGGCTCCGGCATTCAATTTTAAAATCGCATCATTTTTATCATATTCACCGGACAGTAGTGTATTGATTCTAATTGTTTCAAAGGTTTCTTTGAATGCTTCCAGTTCCTCACTGATATCCGGAATAATAGCAGGATCATTGTCCTCATATCCCATTTCAATGAGTGTCATTATATCTTCATACTGACTCTCTAAGCCATTCATCGTATCCACGATGTCTTTAAGATTCTTGGCTTCTTTCATCTTCTGGTTGGACTTCTCCGGATCATCCCAGAATCCCGGCTCCTGCATTTCCATATCCAGTTCTTCGATTCTCTTCTCCTTAGCGGCTAAGTTAAAGTGAATCCCTCACTTCCGCTAATGGACTTTCATAACTCTGAAGCTCAAACTTCATATTATCTAATTCTACCAATAACGTCACCCTCTTTCTAAATTTAAGAAATCTTTATGCCTTGTTCCTGCCGCAGCACTGTTTATATTTTTTCCCGGAACCGCATGGACACGGGTCGTTAGGATATACTTTAGAATCCGCACGCTTAACAGGCGTTTTTGGAGCGGAATCATCCTTATTTGTTCCGGTCACCTTCGCTACCTGCTCTCTTTCGACTTTCTGCTCAATACGAACGCGGAACAGCAGACGAACGGTTTCTTCTTTGATATTCTGTGTCATTTCATCAAACATCTCATAACCGCTCATTTTATACTCTACGAGTGGGTCTCTCTGTCCGTATGCCTGTAATCCAACGCCCTGACGCAACTGGTCCATATCATCAATATGATCCATCCATTTCCTGTCAATTACCTTCAATAAAATAACACGTTCTATTTCACGTATAGCCTCCGGCTCAGGGAATTCCGCTTCCTTGCTTTCATATAGCTTAACCGCTTCTTCTTTTAACTGCTGCTTTAAGCTGTTCTTCTTCGGTTTCAAAACCCTGTCCGCATTTAAAGGCTTAAGAGGTATTATCGGAAGCAGCAACGAATTTAATTCGCCGAAATTCCAATCCTCAAAATCACTGTCGTCTCCGATGCATATATCGATACAGTTTTCCACGGTATCCGTAATCATCTTATAGATAGCGTCCCGCATGCTTTCACCATTGAGCACGCGTCTTCTCTCTTCATATATAATCTCCCTCTGCTCGTTCATGACCTGGTCATATTCAAGCAGATTCTTTCTGATTCCAAAGTTATTGTTTTCTATCTTCTTCTGCGCAGATTCAATAGCCTTTGTCAGCGCGCCATGCTCTATCTCCTGTCCCTCCGGAATGCCAAGCGCATTGAACATAGCTATCATTCTCTCGGAACCGAAAAGTCTCATCAGATCATCTTCCAGAGAAATATAGAATCTCGATTCACCGGGGTCTCCCTGCCTTCCGGAACGTCCACGGAGCTGATTATCTATACGTCTTGACTCATGCCTCTCCGTACCGATAATCTTAAGGCCGCCTGCAGCTCTGGATTCATCATCCAGTTTGATATCCGTACCACGACCCGCCATGTTGGTTGCAATCGTAACTGCGCCATGGATACCTGCATCTGCTACAATCTCAGCCTCCATTTCATGAAACTTAGCATTCAATACTTTATGATCAATTCCCCTCTTTTTCAAAAGAGCGCTCAGCTCTTCCGAAGCTTCAATCGTAATCGTACCAACCAGCACAGGCTGGTCTTTGGCATGTGCCTCTATAATTGCTTCTACAATGGCATTCAGCTTTTCCTTTCTGGTCTTATATACAGCATCCTGCCTGTCTGTTCTGGCAACAGGCTTATTCGTTGGAATCTCTATAACATCCATTCCGTAGATATCGCGGAATTCCTTTTCCTCTGTCAGGGCAGTACCCGTCATGCCGGCTTTTTTCTCAAATTTATTAAAGAAGTTCTGGAAAGTAATCGTTGCAAGCGTCTTGCTCTCTCTTTTGACCTTTACATGCTCCTTAGCTTCTATCGCCTGATGCAGACCATCTGAGTAACGCCGTCCCGGCATGATACGTCCGGTAAATTCGTCTACAATCAATACCTGATCGTCTTTTACCACATAATCCTGATCGCGGAACATTAAATTATGCGCACGCAGCGCCAAAATAATATTGTGCTGTATTTCAATGTTCTCCGGGTCTGCAAGGTTCTCTATCTGGAAGAACCGCTCCACCTTAGATACACCCTGCTGCGTCAGATTGACCACTTTATCCTTCTCATTCACAATAAAGTCGCCTGTCTCTTCACGCTCCACACCCATAATGGCATCCATCTTGGACAGTTCTTCCATGTCTTCACCACGGGTGAGCTGTCTGGCAAGAATATCACATGCCTCATAGAGTTTAGTTGATTTACCGCTCTGTCCTGAAATGATAAGAGGTGTTCTTGCTTCATCAATCAGAACGGAGTCAACCTCATCGATAATCGCGTAGTGCAAATCCCTGAGCACAAGCTGCTCTTTATATATGACCATGTTGTCACGCAGATAATCAAAACCAAGTTCATTGTTAGTAACATAGGTAATGTCACATTTATATGCCTCCCGGCGTTCCTCCGGTTTCATACTGTTTAATACGACTCCGACTGTCAGACCCAGAGCTTCATGAACCTGTCCCATCCACTCCGCATCACGTTTTGCCAGATAATCATTGACAGTAACAACATGTACGCCTTTTCCTTCCAATGCATTCAGATATGCCGGCAGCAAACATGTCTGCGTCTTACCTTCACCTGTTTTCATCTCGGCTATGCGCCCCTGATGAAGAATAATGCCGCCAATAAGCTGTACATGATAATGCTCTGTTCCAAGTACACGCCTTGCTGCTTCCCTCACTACCGCATACGCATCAACAAGTATATCGTCCAGAGTCTCGCCATCCTCTAAACGCTTCTTAAATTCTCCTGTCTTATCCTTTAATTGTTCATCGCTTAAAGCCATCATTGAATCTCTGAGTGATTCAATCTGATCAACTAAAGCGTTAATCCTTTTTATTTCTCTTTCACTATGTGTTCCAAAAATTTTCTGTACTACGCCCATTTTTACTCCCATCTGTGCATAATCGCGCATACCAGTGTATTACAATCCAGTCATGCCAAAATGCAGCTTAATTTCCTTTTTACAGAAAATACCAAACTATATTGTAGCAGATTTGCCGTATAAATTCAACCTTACGGGGTGGGGGATATGTGAATATTTTATATGATATTTGCAAAAACTCCCGCTAAAGATGCAATGAAAGTCTTTTGAACAACCTGTGCCGGAATAATTTCCCCAGATATCTCCAAATCCATTGTCGCACATGCATCGGCAACAAGGTCTACTTCATATCCGTAATCCATTGCAGCACGTACTGTAGTATCAATACACATATGAGTCATCATTCCACACACAATCAATTTCCTGATACATTTATCTTTTAAATAAGAATCCAATTCCGTTTCAAGAAAACTATTAGGGTAATATTTAACAATTATTTTATCCTCAGGCAATGGCTTAATACGTTCTGAAATCTCACATCCATAAGTACCCTCCAGAAAAAATGTTTCATCCGATGGATTAATATGTTGTATATAAATAATAGTACGTCCCAATGCGCGGCTTTCTTCAATTAACATTTTAATTTTATTTTCCGCTTCATAAACATTCCAAAGTTCACATGTTCCGCCGGGGAAATAATCATTTTGTACATCAATAATAATTAATGCTTCTTGCATTTTTTATTGTCTCCTTACTGTCAATTTTTCACACAATTCATAATTAATTTATCCACTATATCTCATATACCTACTAATTTCCCTGAAACCACAGCTTTCCCAAAAACATTTTCCAGCTTCATTCCATGGTAAAACCTCTATATCAATATCCTCTACACCAAGATATCTCATTAAAGAATGAAAAGCATTTGTTCCATAATGTTTTTTCCGATACTTTCTGTCGATTAAAAATTGTCTTAGATACAAAGGCGTACAAGTTGTTTTCACAAGCGCATATCCAACAATGCTATCATCAACTTCAAAAAAATACGCCTGATAATCAGTTGTTAAAAAACTTTTCATTCTTTCTTCAAGTTCCTTAACATTCATAGGATTATCGCTTTTTTCATCTTCTATTAATTGTTTATTTAATATTGCTAATGTTCCTACATCTTTTAACGCACATTTTATTACATTCATAATTTCCGCCTCACTAAATTCCATAAATTACAATTCCTAAGCAGGCTGATATGACAATTAACATAATTGAAGAAATTCTCTTTTTTATTATTTTCGCCCCAAACATAACTGTAATCAATAAAACTGCAATAATAATTGCACGAATATTTACAGAAGCACTTTCTGCAAAAGAAAAGCAATTGTTGATTGTCATATAAACGCCTGTAGCAAGAATAATTCCGATTATACAAGACTTTAGTCCTCTCATCACAGCCTGCACATACTTATTTTTTTGCAGAGTTTTAAGCACTGCCATAACAAGCAGCATTATAATAAACGAAGGCGATATAACTGACAGTGTCGCCAGCACAGCTCCTAAAAAACCGGCTTGGCTGCTTCCAATATAAGTGGCAAGATTAACCATGATAGGACCGGGCGTGCTTTCACTGATTGCAATCATGTATGTCAGTGTTTCATCGTTCATCCAGCCATAAGAAAGTACAATATCCCTGATAAGTGGAATAGCTCCATATGCACCGCCAAAAGAAAAACAGCCGACATGAAGAAAACCCAAAATCAACTCAAGATAAATCATTTTCCTACACCGCCCTTCGACTTTGTCATATCTATTATGGCAAATACAGAAAGGCTGATTATCGCAGCTATAAACATTAAACTAATAGATGAGAATCTCCACGAGAAAATATTAGTAAAAAACATAGCAGAAAAGGAACAAATCACAAAAATATTTGCTAAAATTCCTCTTTGCATTTTCTTGAGCATGTTATAAGCTGCGTTCAAAATCAAAATTCCGACTGCAATTTTTATACCCTGAAAAGCATTAGCAATTATTGAAATTTTTAGGAAATTATCCAAAAACATTGATATTGCAAAAATTATAACAAAAGAGGGAATCACTACTCCTAACGTGGCAGCCAATGCACCGCATATACCCGCTTGTCTGAATCCCACAAAAGTAGCACAGTTAATTGAAATCGGACCGGGGGTAGATTCCGCAATTACCGTAACATTCATCATATCATCATGCGAAATCCATTTCTTCTTTTCTACACAAATATTTTCAATAATAGAAATCATTGCGTAACCACCACCAAATGTAAACAGACCGATTTGAGCAAACGTTAAAAAAAGCTCACACAAAATATTCATTGTAAACCACCACTAATTAATCATTTCCTAAAATACTGAAAACCTGTCACTCCGACAAATTTGGTATATACAGTATACTTAATCAGCAAAAATACTGCAACTACTTTTGACTTTCCCTTTGACAATATCAACCAAAACGGCAAAAATAAATATTGAACCTCATCTGCAACCTTTTTCGCATTTGATTCCTCTAATTAGCAGAGAGGAGGAGAACAGTATGAACAAAAATGTATTTGCAAAGATTGTGCTGGACGCGACGGACAGCCTCTATCATATTTCCAAGTCTATCTTACAAAGTGACGCTGACTGTGAGGATGCCGTGCAGGAAGCGATAGCCACAGCTTTTGCGAAACTGCATACTCTTAAACAGGAACAATATGCCAAGACATGGCTCACGCGGATACTCATCAACGAATGCTACAATATTTTAAGAAAGCAGAAAAAATTAGTACCGTTGTCAGACTACGAGCCGGAACAGGAATATGAAACGGAGGACTATTCAGAGCTGTATAAAGCTTTGTTACGTTTGAAAAAGGAGTATCGCCTAACCATTGTACTTTATTATCTGGAAGGCTATTCCGTAAAAGAGATTGCCCGAATCATGCGCGCGGGTGAAGGAACGGTGAAAAGCCGCATGAGCAGAGGACGTAAATTACTGAAATCCATTTTAGAGGAGGAAAACGCTTATGAAATCATTTCGTGAAGAATTGGAAAAAGAATTCCCACGCACACCCGAGAGCTTTCGGCAATGTGTAAATAATGCCGTAGCGGAACATACCACAGGAAAAATAAGGAATTTTCATCTCTCTAAGATTGTGATTCCTGTCGCAGCATGTCTGACACTAATCTGCGGTACTGTAGCGGCGGCGGAACTTCCCCGTGTTCAACAGTGGCTGTCAGAACTGGGAATAAACGGACCAAGAGCTGAAAAACAGCTGATTAACGCTAATGATAATCCCGATGCCATTCAAATACAGACTCCTGTATTTCAAGACAATACAGAAAAAAGCTATGACGAGAATCCGCTTTTTACCGTAACAGACGCATATTATGACGGAGCGACGCTTATGTTCTGGGCTAAACCCGGTGCAGAGCTGGCAACATTGGAATTCGGAGACCATGTCTATATCAACGGTATGGATAACCGGCTGGAATATGTAGTAGAGACAGAGGAAGGCAGCGGTGTTTATCAGTGTGAAGTTACCATTATGGACAGCGGTCTGTCAGTTACTACACCGGAGAGTCTGGAAGTTACGGTGAAGGTTTATATGGCGGATAATTCAAAGCAGGACTTTACATTTACAATCAAATCCGACAAGCTGAGCGGAGCAGGTACGGCAGCTAATCAACTTATGGAGCTGTCATACGGCAAAGTGGAAATATGCGATTTGATTGTTGCTCCATCAAAGGTAAGTTTCCGGCTGAAATGGACCGTTTACAATGAGGAAGCTTTAGAAATTGTATATATGCCGGAATACTTCTATGAAGACAGCAACGGCATCCGGTATGCTCCGAGGGATTTGCGTATGAATTCCTCCTGCAGCCCGAAAGTCTTTAATGAAGAAACCGGCTTATGGGAATATGAACAAGAATTTGAAATTCAGAACTTTGACAGTTCCTCTGATTATATAACATTAATCCCATTTGAGGGAGGATACAATGAGGAAGGAACATTTGTTGAGGGAACTGAAACACTCAGAGAAGACATGAGCTTTATTATCCAGTTAAAATAGATTAAGCAGCATCAAAGTTTTTACTGCTGAATCACCAATGAAAAATTAATCAATATTAGTTTATGGCAAATTTGGATTTCAATTCCAAATTTGCCATAATTCTTTAAAATATAGAACTAATATTAATTACATCTTAGGACTTTATTTTTCGTACGGGACGTAGCACCTCATAGCCAATTACTTCCGGATAATGACGCTGATAATCCTGACAGACATCCTCATTCCACTCATATCCGTTAGTTTTGGGATCATAATTCCATGCCAGCTCTTCGACTCTTCCCATTACCTCTCCACAGTCCTTCAGATAATCAAAAGGTGGGTGAAAGAAAACCAGATAGTCACTGGCAGGCAGTTCCCTGATTTCAAACCCTTCCGGAATGGCGCCCTGATAATCGTCCGGTACTCCGAATCCATAGAAATATCCTTTTTTACCATTTTCATAAAACCAGCCTGCCGTATGACAAGTAACAATCGGATGTGAAACATGACTCATACTGTCTATTGTGCCGCAAATATTGTCGCAATCGCGTTTGCTCCAAAAATTACCATAATCGGTGGCATTAATATCCCAAATACCCACATATTTATGTGCTGGAATATGCTCTACACGAACATGTGCTTCTGTCAATAATGTCTTACTCATAGTAGGTTCTCCTTTACTCATATAATGTTCAGGGAAAAAAACGACCTTTAAGTTAGAAAGAGCAATAGGAACGGGATTTTTCCGATATGCAGCCGGTGTACATCCGAAAGCACTCATAAAAGCCCTCGTCAGAGCCTCCTGTGAAGAATATCCATACTTTATAGCTATATCGAGAATACGGGCATCTGTATCCCGGATTTCCAAAGCAGCCATGGCAAGCCGTCTGCCGGCAATATAGCTCTTTAAAGTCATTCCTACTATTTCATGAAAACGATTGGAGCAATAATATGGCGAATACCCAATTTCATTTGACATTTCCAAAAGAGAAGGATTTTCCGTCAAATGCGCTTCTATCCAATATATCATTTTCTGTACTGTCTCATTCCACTCAAACAATTCTTTTTCCTCCCTACAAGGAATATGGTAGCACATCATCGGAAAGAAAGTTTTGATATAAGTTGTATTTTAAGCCTGAATGCAATAAAATTACAACTGTTTTTATTGACAATCAAAAAACTGAATGTTACTATATTATACAATATAACATAAGAAAAAGCGATGACGGAAACAAGTAGCATATTAATCGCAGACAGAGAGAGCATCATTTGGTGGAAGATGCTTATGTGGGTTGTATGTGAAAACCATTCCCAAGCTGTAATGCTGAAAGTAGAGTAAGTATTACCGTACACCTGCGTTAAAGGTTAGGATTTGTTGGAATCTGAAGTGAAAAATTGAGGTGGAACCGTGCAATAAGCACCCTTAAAGATACATAGTAAGTATCTTTAAGAGTGCTTTTCTTATGTTATAAAAATTTTTAGGAGGAAAATAAAAAATGAAAATCAAAATGAAAGACGGTTCCATTAAGGAAGCAGATTTCGAGGAGGAATTAGGGAGAAATGCATTCAGGCATACGACTGCACATATTCTGGCACAGGCAGTAAAAAGGCTGTATCCGAATACCAAATGTGCCATAGGTCCGGCCATTGCAGACGGTTTTTACTATGATTTTGACTTTTCATTCCGCTTTTCGGAAGAGAACTTTGATGAAATTGAAGCAGAAATGAAAAAAATCGTCAAAGAAAATTTACAGCTCAAACACTTTACATCAGACCACACAAAAGCAATTCAGGCTATGGAAGAAAGAAACGAAACATATAAAATCGAAATGTTAAAAGAACTGCCGGAAGATGAGGAAATTAGTTTTTATATGCAGGGAGAATACCTAGAGATGTGTGCCGGTCCTCATGTGGCATACACCAGCGCGATTAAAGCGTTTAAGCTGTTGTCCGTTGCAGGAGCATACTGGCGCGGTGATGAAAAGAATAAAATGCTTACCAGAATTTACGGCACATCATTTCCGAGTGAAAGTATGCTTGAAGAATATTTAAACCGATTAGAAGAAGCAAAAAAGAGAGACCATAGAAAATTAGGAAAAGAATTAGGTTTGTTTGCGCTGTTTGACGAAGGTCCGGGATTTCCTTTCTTTCTTCCAAAGGGACTGATATTAAAGAATTTGCTGATTGACTATTGGAGAAAGCTGCACACAAGAGAAGGATATATGGAAATATCAACTCCTATTATGCTGAACCGTCAGCTTTGGGAAACATCAGGACATTGGGAACATTACAGGGAAAATATGTATACAACCGTAATTGATGAGACAGATTTTGCCATAAAACCCATGAACTGCCCGGGCGGAATGCTCGTATATAAGATGGAACCGCATTCTTATCGTGAATTTCCTATGCGTATTGGTGAACTGGGGATAATACACAGAAATGAAAAATCCGGTACTCTTCATGGCCTTATGCGCGTTCGCTGTTGTACACAGGACGACGCCCATATATTTATGACGCCGGAACAGATACCGGATGAGATAAAAGGTGTTGTCCGTCTGATAGATGAGGTTTATTCCGATTTTGGATTCAAGTATCATGTGGAACTTTCAACAAGGCCTGAAAATTCCATCGGGAGTGATGAAGACTGGGCAATGGCAACAAACGGTTTGAAAAACGCATTAGATGATCTGAAACTGCCCTATGTCATAAACGAGGGTGATGGAGCATTTTATGGTCCGAAGATCGATTTCCACTTGGAAGATTCGATTGGCAGAACATGGCAGTGCGGAACAATTCAGTTGGATTTTCAGCTTCCACAGCGTTTTGAAGCAGAGTATATCGGAGAAGATGGAAATAAACACCGCCCCATTATGATACACAGGGTTGTATTCGGTTCCATCGAGCGTTTTATAGGCATTCTTATAGAACATTACGCCGGAAAATTCCCATTATGGCTTTCGCCCGTTCAGGTAAAGATACTGCCGATTTCAGATAAATTTAATGATTACGCAAAAGAAATCGAGATGACCCTGAAAAAAGAAGGCTTACGCTGTGAAATGGACGGAAGGGCTGAAAAAATAGGCTATAAAATAAGGACAGCACAGTTGGAAAGAATACCTTATATGCTTGTAGTCGGCGAGAAAGAAGTTAAAACTAACAGCGTTTCTGTCCGTAATAGAGATAACGGCGATTTGGGAAGTATGTCAATAAAACAATTGCTGGAAATATTTGATTTTTCACAACAGAAGTGATAATATTTTTTTGTATACTATATGTACTATATAGACATGGCATATAAAAAAGAATAGCGAAGTGCAAAGTCAAATGCTTCGGGATGGAGGAAAAAATGAGCAAGAGTTTTGATGACTTATTATCTAAGGTATCTGAATGCAGCGTTAAAAAGGTCGCTGTAGCGGTCGCACAGGACAGCGCTGTTTTGGAGGCTGTAAAAGCCGCTAAAGAGCGTAATATTGCAGAAGCAATTCTGGTCGGCGATGAAGACAAGATTAAAGAAGTAGCTGCTTCTATCAATATGGATGTAAGCGGATTTGAAATCATTGATGAAAAGGACAACTATACTGCAGCACTGAAAGCTGTAGAACTGGTACACACCGGAAAAGCAGACATGTATATGAAGGGTCTGATTGATACCAAATCCTTCTTAAAGAGCGTATTGGATAAAGAAGTCGGTTTAAGAACAGGCAAAACATTATCTCACGTATGCGTATTTGAAATTGAAGGAATTAACCATCTTTTATTCTTATCGGATGTTGCCTTCCTGACCTATCCTACTCTGGAAGAGAAGGTACATATTATTGAGAATACGGTTGAGGTCTGCCACGCTTGCGGTATTCCCAATCCAAAGGTTGCACCGCTTGCGGCAGTAGAAGTCGTAAATCCTAAGATGCCTGTTACAGTGGAAGCTGATGAGCTTACCAAAATGTGCGAAGAAGGCAAAATTACAGGCTGTACCGTAGACGGACCTCTTTCCTTAGACCTTGCCATCGACCCTGAGGCAGCAAAACACAAAGGAGCAGAAGGCAGAAAGATTGTCGGAGATGCAGATGTTCTTCTCTTCCCTGATATCCACGCCGGAAATCTCGTATACAAATGCCTTGTTCATACAGCCAAAGTTAAGAACGGAAATATTCTGACCGGTACAAAAGCACCTGTTATTTTAACTTCACGTTCGGATGATTTCGAGACTAAGGTAAACTCTATTGCACTCGGAGCAGTTGTAGCAGAGGCAATGTCCAAAGCTTAATAAATATCAGAAAGGCGGAAAAATACATGGCAGTTAAAAGTTTAATAATCAATCCCGGCTCTACTTCTACCAAAATCGGTGTTTTTGAAGATGAGACTCTGTTATTCGAGGAAACATTAAGGCACTCTACTGAAGAAATCGCACAGTACGCTTCTATCGTAGACCAGAAAGATTTCAGAAAAGATATTATTGTTAATCTGTTAAAAGAGAAAAACTTTGATATCAACTCCCTGAATATGGTTGTTGGACGCGGCGGTATGTTAAAACCGATTCCCGGCGGCACCTATGAAGTAAGCGATGATTTGCTTGAAGACTTAAAAATCGGCAAGCAGGGTCAGCACGCTTCCAATCTGGGCGGCATTCTGGCAAGAGAAATCGGTGATTCCATTGGTGTTCCTTCCTACATAGTAGACCCTGTAGTAGTAGACGAATTGGCGCCTGTTTCAAGATATTCCGGCGTTCCGGAATTACCAAGAACCAGCGTATTCCATGCGTTGAATCAAAAAGCGGTTGCAAAACGCTATGCAAAAGAGATTGGCAAAGCTTATGATTCCATGAACCTTATAGTTGTTCATATGGGCGGCGGCGTTTCCGTGGGTGCACACAATCAGGGTAAAGTAATTGACGTATTCAACGCCTTAGACGGAGACGGTGCATTCTCTCCCGAAAGAGCAGGCGCAGTTCCCAGCGGCGCTTTGATTAAGATGTGTTTCTCCGGCAAATATACGGAGAAAGAAGTTTATAAAAAATTTGTAGGTAACGGCGGTTTTAACGCATACTGCGGTACAAACGATATGCGTGATGTAGAAAAGATGGTACAGGGCGGAGACGCCAAGGCAGCTGAGGTTCGCGAAGCGTTTATTATGCAGGTTGCAAAAGATATCGGCTCAATGGCTTGCGTATTAAAAGGAAAAATCGACCAGATCATCGTAACCGGCGGTATTGCTTATGACAAGGTCGTTGTCGAAGGGCTGAAAGAAAGAGCAGGTTGGATTGCTCCAATGACAGTATATCCCGGCGAAGACGAGCTGCTTGCTCTGGTTCAGGGTGGACTGAGAGTGTTAAACGGCGAAGAAAAGGCAATGACGTACTAATATATAATGTAAATAGTGTTGTGATTTATAAAACCCGAAATAACATATGTTATTTCGGGTTTTTGATTGCCAATAGATAAATCTTCTATTCTTAACCTTCTGATTAATGATGGAACAATCTGATTCCGGTGAAGCACATTGCCATACCGTATTTATTGCAGGTCTCAATTACATTATCATCCCTTACAGAACCGCCCGGCTGCGCTACATATTTTACTCCGCTTCTGTGAGCGCGCTCAATATTATCGCCAAATGGGAAGAATGCATCGGAACCAAGTGCAACATCGCTCATTCTATCAAGCCATGCACGTTTTTCTTCTCTGGTAAAGCGTTCAGGCTTCACTTTGAAAATATTCTGCCATGTGCCTTCTGCCAGCACGTCCATATCATCCTCACCGATATATAAATCAATGGAATTATCCCTGTCTGCCCGTCCGATTCCGTCTACGAATTGCATACCCAATACTTTCGGCGACTGACGTAAAAACCAGTTGTCAGCCTTAGAGCCCGCCAGTCTCGTACAATGGATTCTTGACTGCTGCCCTGCACCAATTCCTATTGCCTGACCGCCTTTTACATAGCAGACCGAATTAGACTGCGTATATTTCAAGGTAATCATGGCGATTGCAAGGTCTATCTTTGCCTGCTCCGGAATTTCTTTATTCTCTGTTACGACATTGCTAAAAAATTCATCATCAATCTTTAATTCATTCCTGCCCTGTTCAAAGCTTATACCATACACCTGTTTAACCTCAATTGGCGCCGGAATATAATCAGGGTCAATTTCTATGACATTATAACCGCCTTTTTTCTTTGCTTTCAATATTTCCAGCGCTTCTGCTTCATATCCCGGAGCAATTACACCGTCTGAAACTTCTCTTTTGATTATCTTGGCAGCTGCCACATCACACACATCTGATAAAGCAATAAAATCACCAAATGAAGACATTCTGTCTGCTCCGCGCGCCCTTGCATATGCATTGGCAAGCGGCGTGAATTCCATATCCAAATCATCTACCCAGTATATCTTCTTCTCAACTTCCGTAAGCGGAAGTCCTACCGCTGCCCCTGCGGGCGACACATGCTTGAAAGAAGTTGCTGCGGGAAGTCCTGTTGCCTTCTTCAGTTCATTCACAAGCTGCCAGCCGTTAAATGCATCCAGAAAATTAATATATCCGGGTTTACCGTTTAACACTTTTATCGGCAAGTCACTTCCGTCTTCCATAAAAATCCTTGACGGTTTCTGGTTCGGATTACAGCCGTATTTCAGTTCTAATTCGTTCATAATATAAGATTATTCCTTTCTCTTAATCAATTACCTAAATAATTGCAAAACTTATTACCAATAATCTGAAAGTCAATTACACATTTTTATTTATGATGCGTGTCTCATATTTTCCGCTTTTGATATCAATATACCTTACAAACAGCGACACTTTATTTTCCTCATTCAGATTATTCCATATCATCTGCGTAAATTCGTCAATGTCGCCCTCTATGCCAACCCATGTCGGCTCTCCCTCGAAGCTCGGCAGCGGATTTCCATCGCCCATATAAGTATGAATAAAATGCCCTTCTCCTGCAACCGGATTCTCATAAGCGAAGGTATAACGGTTGCATGCATCAGGATTGCCGTTATTGCTTTTCAAAATTGACATTGCATAGTTATAACTGCCGTTTTCCAAATGCATGATCCCTGAAATACGAGGCGTATAGTTGGGACCATCGGGTTCATAAGTTCTGGTCCGAAGCGACTGCTCAAAAGTCTGCTGCTTGTCCATCATTTCATAAATTGTATCTGTCTGATCACCGTTAGTCACTATTGTCTTATTTCCCAGTACCCTTACCGGCGCATATATAACAAGACTTGGATCTTCCAGCTTAGCGGGGTCATATGCCTGCGTGCGGATTCCTTCGCCCTCTTCCACAAAAACCCGGTTTCTGCTATTGGTACTCCTGCCCATGATAAAATATGCAGTTACAGCATATTTTCCATCTGCGGATTTCCCGATTACGATACCCCGGCCCGGATATGTATTAGACGATAATTCCTGCACCAATGATAATTTTTCCATATTAATAACCATGTTCCTTTCTTTTCATTTATTCGTCCACACTGTAGTTCGGTGCTTCCTTAGTGATATGAATATCATGCGGATGACTTTCCTTCAAAGCTGCGGCAGAAATCTTGACGAATTTACCGTTCTGTTTCAGTTCTTCTATCGTCTTCGTTCCGCAATATCCCATACCTGAGCGTATTCCGCCCATCAGCTGGAATACCGTATCTTCTACAGTTCCCTTATATGCAACACGACCTTCTACTCCTTCCGGCACCAGCTTGCGCGCGTCTGTCTGGAAATATCTGTCTTTGCTTCCGTTCTCCATCGCCGCAATAGAGCCCATGCCACGATATACCTTATATTTTCTTCCCTGATATAATTCAAAAGTTCCCGGACTTTCATCACACCCCGCAAAGATGCTTCCCATCATACATACATTGCCGCCTGCCGCTATAGCCTTAGTCATATCGCCGGAATACTTAATACCTCCGTCTGCAATTATCGGAATTCCATAATCCTTTGCCACTTCATAGCAGTCCATAATTGCGGTAATCTGCGGTACACCGATACCTGCTACCACGCGGGTAGTACAAATAGAGCCGGGACCGATTCCGACCTTTACAGCATCCGCTCCTGCATCAATCAATGCTTTCGTAGCTTCTCCTGTCGCTACATTTCCTGCGATAACCTGAATATCCGGATATTTTTCCTTGATCATTCTTAAGCATTTAAGCACGTTCTCTGAATGACCATGCGCGGAGTCCAATACAATTACATCGACTTTTGCATCGATCAAAGCACCGACTCTGTCCAATACATTCGCCGTAATACCTACTCCTGCACCGCACAAAAGTCTTCCCTGCTCGTCTTTTGCCGAAAGTGGATATTTGATAGTTTTTTCAATATCCTTAATCGTAATCAGACCTACCAGATTATAATCATCATCTACGATAGGTAGTTTCTCTTTTCTGGCGCGTGCCAGTATCTGCTTAGCATCCTCCAGAGTTATACCTTCTTTAGCCGTTATCAGTCCTTCAGAAGTCATGGACTCTTTAATTTTTTTGGTGAAATCTTTTTCGAACTTCAAATCGCGGTTTGTGATAATACCTACCAGCTTCCTGCCTTCCGTGATAGGTACTCCGGAGATTCTGAATTTAGCCATCAATGCATCTGCATCTGCCAAAGTATGATTAGGAGTCAAAGAAAAAGGGTCTGTAATAACGCCATTCTCAGAGCGTTTTACTTTATCAACTTCTTCTGCCTGTGCTTCAATCGACATATTCTTATGTATGATGCCGATTCCGCCCTGTCTAGCCATCGCGATTGCCATCCTGTGCTCAGTAACCGTATCCATGCCGGCACTCATCATAGGAATGTTCAGTTTAATTTTTTTAGTAAGCCATGTTGTTAAATCCACCTGATTTGGAATAACCTGAGAATAACTCGGTACCAAAAGCACGTCATCAAAAGTAATTCCTTCTCCAATAATCTGACCCATTTTTTCTCCTCCTGTTTTTTTATTCAATTTATTTGTATATAAAAGTACTGCCAGCTATATAACTGACAGTATACTTTTCATTTACAATAGAAAGTATACTTATCAGACTTTCTATTGCCATTCATTAATCTGTAAATACTTTACGCGGAGCCACCATTTGAATTGCCTTAATCATTTCCGCGCTCGGTTCGAGGAAAATCTTCGTGTTCCCCTCATAGACCATCATATATCTTTTATCCGGCTGCTCTACCACTCCTGAGCTGTAATCTACAGTCTTCATTTCACGATTTTTGAATGAATCCAGATGATAGGACTTCACCGGTGCAAGAATCTCCATACGCTCTACATCATAAGAAACAATTCTCTTTCTCTTGCTCTTTGCCATTACCTTGTCTATGCTGATTTCCTTATCCAGATACAGGTACTCATATTCAATGTCCGCGTTCATATGTGCAAAATAAGCGCCTACGCCAAGTACAATTGCAATTATTAATCCTGAAATAGAAAGCGTAGAAATCATTCCAAGTATCAAAAAGATTACCGCAAACATGATAAGCAGGGTTTTCAGCAAACGCAATGCAAAAGACGATTTCTTCGCAACAAGACATTCTACATAAGTTTCACTTACCATTTTTCATCCTCCATTTGCCCATACCCTGAGCCTGTCTGATTACACAAATAAGTAGATATGAGAATATAATACTACACCATCTTTACTTTTGCAACAACCTTTCTTACTTGTTCAGGCGTTCCCACTGCAATACATGGCTTATGTGCATCATTCGGAAACAGAACGGCATAGCTTCCGGCATTCAGTACACATCTCATCATTTCAGACGGTTCATTCCAAAAAGCGACATCCTTGTCAGGATTATATTCTTCCTTTACTGTTAGTCCGCCCACGCTTACGCAGTCGATTCTCTCCGTACCGCTGATAATCCACTGGATGTCAATGTACTTCTGATGAGATTCCAAACGGCAGTCAGCTTCTGATTTTGTAGTATATTCCTGTACCATGTAGTAGAAATCATCATCGACCTGATATTTCCCTACAGGCATGTTTGACAAGTCCTGTTTTGACAGGTAGGTTATTACTTCGGTTATTCTTGAGTCTAAATTTTTCATTTTTATGTTTTCCTTTCTTATAAAAAATAATATTTCATAATTCGTTTTTATGTTCCCTATACTCCTAAACCCAAAACCAGCAAATATTCATAAATTACCCTCAACGACAACAATTGATGTATACTTAAGCGCTTTTTTTATCCATGCAAGAAAATCTGTAAGTAATACTCTTTTACCATCATTAACATTATTTAAATCCCGCTCTATTTCATCAATAATCCTGAACCAATCGCTTTTTCCAATCCAATTATAAAAACACACATCAAAAACCGGTTCTAATGTTCCGTCAAACGCATCTTTAATAGGATATATTTTGTTGAAGTAGCCAAGCAATAATTCATAATCTTGTTTATAGATTCTTAACGGAGAAGTATAACAGTGCCACTCTTCCCACATCGGATTCCAATCCGGCTCACAAGACATTCTAAGCGGATTAAATTCCAAACATATTTTTTCACTTTCTGGCGCATTTAACCTCAATTCCATATATTCTTGTTTTTGGGAATCATTCTGGTTCAGCCATACCATTTTCTTGCGGTTCACCTCTAACTATATTAAATCTAATTTGCATAATCGCAAGTAATCTTTATTCATTACATGCATCCAGGAACACAAAGCTGAATTGAGATATAAATATTGTATCACATTCTTACATCCGATGAAAGAAATTTCAGATTGTTATTTTCCGAAAATCAAATTCATCTCTTTCCTGCCTTTCCTCATTACTATATAAGATTAAGTTATAAAAGTTGCTTCTATAAAAACCTTGGTGGCAGATTGCACAAAATGTTCTCGAAGCTGCCTTACGTATGAATATGAGATTTTCTTAATATTCCGTCATACACCCAGCAATTTCGGGACATGGATGTCCCGAAAAGCCCGCACTGAGCCCGGACGGCGAATTGCGGGCGGTTGCGTCAACCATTCACAACTTTCCCGGAATATTTAGAAAATCCATATTCAGGAGTCAGGCACAAGAGAACATTTTGTGCAATCTGCCATCTCAGTTTATAATCCAATTTAATCGTCTACAGCAATTCCTTCAGAATCCTATTAACCATCCCCGGATCCGCCTTCCCCTTCATAGCCTTCATCGTCTGCCCAACCAAAAAGCCAATCGCTTTCTCCTTCCCGTTATAATAATCCTCCACAGATTGCGGATTGTTTGCAATCACATCCTCTATTGTTTTCCGAAGCGCACCTTCATCATTGACGGTCTTTAATCCCTTTTCTTCCACATATTTCTCAGGATCGATATCCTTCTCAAACATGATCTCGAATACCTCTTTGGCTACCGAACTGTTGATTGCCTTGCTGTCAACAAGTGCAATCAGCTTTGCAAGATTAGCAGGTGAAAAACTTAAGTCTTCCGCATCCACTTCTTTCTCTTTCATCAGGCGCATTGTCTCGCCCATCAGCCAGTTGGATACTTTCTTAGGTTGATTACAGATGGCTACCGTTTCTTCAAACAGGTCAGCCATATGCTTTGCACCGGTAATAATGTCGATATCATAATCGGGAATACCGTATTCTTCTTTATAACGCGCCATTTTCTCAGTGCGAAACTCAGGCTGTCTTGACCTGATTTCAGCCAGCATTTCTTCACTTACCACGATAGGCGTCAGATCAGGGTCAGGGAAGTAACGATAGTCCTGAGCATCTTCCTTACTCCTCATGGCATAGGATTCACCTTTTGTATCATCCCATCTTCTGGTCTCCTGAATAACTTCTTTTCCTTCTTCTATCAAATCAATTTGGCGTTCTCTTTCGCCTTC
Source organism: Lachnospiraceae bacterium (assembly GCA_029062885.1). Taxonomy (GTDB): domain Bacteria; phylum Bacillota; class Clostridia; order Lachnospirales; family Lachnospiraceae; genus UBA3282. Next base: position 240 of record JAIDPH010000174.1, on the reverse strand, counting down.
AATAGCCCTTGCAATTGCCTTGAAGGAATTCAGGTTCTTCATCTCCGTTCTGGTACCGAATGCCTCTGCTCCCACCTCGCGCACAGACAGATTAACATCCGCCCTCATGGAGCCTTCCTGCAATTTACAATCGGAAGCGCCAAGATACTGGATAATCAGGCGCAGCTTCTCCAGATATGCAATCACTTCCTCTGCATTTCTCATATCCGGCTCTGATACTATTTCAATCAGAGGAACTCC
>JAIDPH010000173.1 GCA_029062885.1 Lachnospiraceae bacterium | reverse complement strand
GAGTTTATATGCAGCAGATGTGAAAACCCGGCGGACACTTTATCAACAACGAAAATGATAGGTGTAAATATAGTCATCAGAAAACGTATAATACCGGCATAGAGCAGGGCGATAGTTTCTGAATTGCTCATAGCCCATGTCTTGGGGATAATTTCACCGAATATCAGTATGGTAATAGTCAATATACCTGTAATTATACCCACGGCATAGCTTCCCCAGGTTCTGATTGCAAACGTTGTTGCGACGGAAGAAGCACTGATATTGACAATGTTATTCCCTATCAGAATAGTGCTGAGCATTTTACTGTATTTGCTGAGAATGGAAAGTGCTCTGGCGGCACGTTTGGAGCCTTCCTGGGCCAGTGTGCGGAGACGTACTTCATTTACTGTCGTTAAAGCGGTCTCTGCAGAAGAAAAGAATGCTGACAATAGAACAAGAATAAGTATTGATGTAATTTGTATGACACCTGTGGTATCCAATTTAAAAGTTCACTCTCCTTCAAGTAAAATAATTGTAATCCAATATTACATGATAGCGAATATTGTGTCAAGTTTTTCATGTGTGCAGAATATATATTAGTGTAGCAGTTCAGTCATGATATGATTTATGGAAGGAGGAGAATTGTCATGGAGAGAAAAGCAATCGATAGCGGAAAAATAGTATTCGTTATGAAATGCATGCTTGCCGCATATTTGTTGACGGCAGGACTTCTGCTGTTTTTGGCGCTCATGCTATATCGTTTCGGATTATCGGAGAAGGTTGTATCTATCTGCATAATCCTCATTTACATAGCAGTTACTTTTTTAGCAGGATTTATTGCAGGGAAAAGGGCGGGGGAGAAAAAATTCCTATGGGGACTTGTTATGGGCTGCGTCTATTTTCTGATTCTTATGACAGTATCACTTATTGTCAATAAGGGACTAGATGAGCCAATAAGCAGAGTGGCTACTGTATTCATGCTTTGCAGCGGCAGTGGAATGCTGGGAGGCATGCTGAGTTGAAAAAAATACTTTTCATGCTGTAAAATATGTGATATACTACTTTAAGTTATGAAATGATTCTGTATTTTTACAGAGAAAGGCACGGTTATTGATTATGAAACACATTAAGACATTGAACACAAGAGATTTGAAGGAATCAATGAAAAAAGGCGGCTGCGGTGAATGTCAGACATCCTGCCAGTCAGCTTGTAAGACATCCTGCACGGTCGGCAACCAGAGCTGTGAAAATGCAAAATAGGCAGGAAATGAAGTCTTTATAAGCAGCGGTGAGAATCGCTGCTTATTATGCGTTCAAAAAAGGAGAGCTTTTTTCGTGATACATCAATATAAGAATAATGGCTGTAATATTGTACTGGATGTCAACAGCGGCAGTGTGCATGTAGTAGACGATATAGTTTATGATGTCATACCGGTTATTGAGCGGCTTATAGCAGAGCAGGTGACAGACAGAGATGAAATATTAGACAAGGTCATTAAAGAACAAGAACCCGTTATGGGGGCTTCATTATCAGATAAAGAGGATTTGGCTTTAAAAGAGCAGCTTACGGAAGCGGTAGATGAAATTCTTGAACTAAAAGAAGCCGGAATGCTTTTTACAGAAGATATATATGAGAAATATATTGCAGATATGGGAAAGCGGGAAACTGTCGTCAAGGCGCTGTGTCTGCATATTGCACATGACTGCAATCTGGCCTGCAAGTATTGCTTTGCAAAAGAAGGAGAATATCATGGCAGACGTGCTCTGATGAGTTTTGAAGTAGGCAGGAAAGCGTTGGACTTTCTGGTTGCCAGTTCCGGGAACAGGGTGAATCTTGAAGTGGATTTCTTTGGAGGCGAGCCACTGCTTAACTGGGATGTCGTTAAGGAACTTGTAGAATACGGTCGGAGCATTGAAAAAGAGCATAACAAGAAGTTCCGTTTTACTCTGACCACTAATGGTATTCTGTTAAATGATGAAATTCTTGATTTTGTCAATCGGGAAATGGGTAACATAGTTTTGAGTATTGACGGGCGTAAAACTGTCAATGATATGATGAGACCACATCGTGGTGGACAGGGAAGTTATGATGAAATTGTTCCGAAATTCAAGAAGGTGGCTAAGAGCAGAAACCAGATGAATTATTATGTTCGAGGAACATTTACCAGAAATAATCTTGATTTTTCTGAGGATGTAAAACATCTTGCCGATTTAGGCTTTGAACAGATTTCAGTAGAGCCGGTAGTCGGGGGAAAGGATGAGGACTATGCTCTGAGGGAAGAGGATATTCCTGCTCTTTTAGAGGAATATGACAAGCTGGCTTTGGAATACTTAAAAAGAAGAAAAGAAGGAAAGGCTTTCAATTTCTTTCATTTTATGATAGATTTAGAAGGTGGTCCGTGTGTTGCAAAAAGACTTTCGGGCTGCGGTTCGGGAGATGAGTATCTGGCGGTCACTCCGTGGGGAGATTTGTATCCATGCCATCAGTTTGTAGGAAATGAAGATTTTCTTATGGGAAATGTCGATGAGGGAATTACACGCGGCGATATCCGGGACAGATTTAAGAATTGTAATGTTTATTCAAAAGAGAAATGCAGAGATTGTTTTGCAAAGTTTTATTGCAGCGGCGGCTGCGCTGCAAACTCATATCAGTTTAACGGAAACATAGACGATGTATATGATATAGGTTGTAGGTTACAGAGAAAGCGCATTGAATGTGCGATTATGATAAAAGCGGTTAACGCCCAAGATGAAAGGAAAGAGGTATAGAAATGAAAAAGAACAAAGCAATTATAGGTCTGCTAATATTTGTATTAGCCTTGGCAGGCTCAGCATATATGGCAGTTTTCGGTGTCGGTGCAGATAAATCAGGTTCTGCATCCAGCATTAAACTGGGGCTTGACCTTGCAGGCGGCGTCAGTATCACATATCAGGTGGTGGGAGATGAGAAACCTGATAAAGATGATATGAGTGATACGATTTATAAGTTGCAGCAGCGTGTTGAGAACTACAGCACAGAGGCGCAGGTATATCAGGAAGGCAATGACCGAATTAATATTGAGATTCCGGGTGTTTCTGATGCTAATGCCATTCTGCAGGAACTTGGACGACCAGGCTCACTGTATTTCATAGCTCAGACGGACAATGAAGGAAATCAGAATTATTATCAGGTTGGTTATGGAGTAGATGATAATGGCAGTATAACCGCGCAGTATGAATTGACGAAGAGCATAGAAGAATTACAGGCGGATGGTTCTATTGTTTTGACAGGTACCGATGTCGCTGAGGCATCAGCAGCTTCCAGACGTGACGATATGCAGAACTCCGAATATGTCGTTCAGTTGACTTTGACGGATGCAGGAACCAAAGCATTTGCAGATGCAACAACAAAAGCGCTTGCATCCGGAGAGTCTATAGCTATTTATTATGACGGTAAGTTTGTCAGCGTGCCGAATGTAATTGCTGCAATTACCGATGGAAGTGCAATAATTACCGGACAGCATAGCTTTGAAGAAGCGGAGAAATTAGCTTCTACTATTCGTATCGGCGGACTGAAACTGGAATTACAGGAATTGCGTTCTAACGTAGTCGGAGCACAGCTTGGTTCCGATGCGATAGAAAGCAGTTTGAAAGCGGCGGCTGTCGGCTTTGCACTGGTTGTAGTCTTTATGGTAGCTGTTTACTATGTGCCTGGTATTGCTGCAAGTTTTGCGCTTGGACTGTATACTGCATTGATGGTAATTTTATTGTATGCTTTTGATGTGACGCTCACTCTGCCCGGTATAGCAGGTATTATTCTTTCAATTGGTATGGCGGTTGATGCGAATGTAATTATTTTCGCCCGTATCAGAGAAGAACTTGCGACAGGAAAGACGGTTCAGTCAGCAGTAAAGATTGGTTTTTCAAAAGCGTTATCTGCAATTCTTGATGGTAATATTACGACGTTGATTGCGGCACTTGTTTTGGGTATTAAAGGAACCGGAAGTATCAGAGGATTTGCATTGACTTTGGCGATTGGTATTTTCCTTTCCATGTTCACGGCGTTATTTGTAACCAGATTCATATTGAATGCTTTATATGCGCTGGGAGTTCAAAGCCCGAAAGCATATGGCGTAGCTAAAGAGAGACGGGAATTGAAGTTATTGTCAAAGAAAAATCTGTTCTTTGCGCTTTCTGCAGTTGTTATTGTTGCTGGTTTCGTAGTTATGGGAGTTAATAATTCAGCCAAAGGCTCTGCACTTAATTATAGTCTTGAATTTGTAGGTGGTACTTCTACCACGGTCACTCTTAATAGAGATATGACCATTGGGGAAATAGATTCCGAGATAGTACCTCATATTGAAAATATCACTGGAGACGGCAATGTACAGACAACTAAGGTGGCAGGCTCCAATCAGATTATAATTAAGACGAGAACTTTAGATGTAGCCGAGAGAGAAGAGTTTGCAAATGTAATGGTAAATAATTTCGGTGTGGATGCAAGTTCCATTACTGCTGAGACAATTAGTGCAACTGTAAGCTCTGAGATGAAAACCGATGCAATTGTGGCGATTACTATAGCAACTTTATGTATGCTGGTATATATCTGGTTCCGTTTCAAAGATATCCGTTTTGGTGCAAGCGCTGTTATCGCGCTGCTGCATGATGTTTTGGTAGTACTTGCATTCTATGCGGTAGCAAGAGTATCGGTCGGTAATACATTCATTGCTTGTATGCTTACTATAGTCGGTTACTCAATTAATGCGACGATTGTTATATTTGACCGTATCCGTGAAAATATGAGTGATATGGGTAAAAAAGACAACTTGGAGGATGTTGTTAACAGAAGCATCAGCCAGACGTTATCAAGAAGTGTGTTCACTTCCATGACAACATTTTTCATGGTAGCAGCTCTTGAAGTATTTGGTGTTTCATCAATTAGGGAATTTGCTCTTCCTCTGATGGCGGGTATTATATGCGGTACTTATTCGTCTATCTGTCTTGCCGGTGCATTTTGGTATTTATTGCGCACGAAGATAGATAATAAAACAAATTCTGCAAAAAAGTAAATTGAAAAATTAAAGATTTTCCGGTTTATATAAAACTTGTATTCTGATAAGGTGTTCTGTATAGCATATACAGGACACCTTTTGTATCTATTGTTGCAATACTTGAAGAAAATTGATAAAATTAGTGAAAATGTTTATCTTAATAAGATGAGAAAGGCATGTGATAATAAAATGGAAACAAATGATGATTTGGTAGTTGGAGGATATAAATTTGCTACGGTAGCAGACGCCGAAACAGCGAGACTGGATGCCAAAAGAGTAAAAAATCTGGAAGACAATCTCGATTACAGAAAGCCTCAGAATGTTCTGATGCTTTATCATAAAGCCTTAGATACCGGTATATTTCAAACTCCGATAGGTTTTGCTTATTTGGTAAAAATGCAGGAGCGTCTGGAGCGCTGCGGTATTCCGGAAGAGAATATCAGACCTATTCCGCTTAATATGACATTTACTAATAAGACAGAAGTAAACCGCTCAATAAGGCGGAGTATAGCTGCCAGAAAGCCTATAGAAGAATATAAGGGCAGATTTATTACGTCAGTGATAATCAACTTTCTGATGGTGGCAGTAATCATTGGAATGTTTGTAATTTGCTTGGAAAGCGATTCACCTAATATTGTTAATTATAGAAGAACAGTAATAAATGAATATTCTGAATGGGAGCAGCAACTGTCAGAAAGAGAGAATGCGCTGCGTGAGGCGGAAAGAGAATTTAATGTTAATCCATAGATTATAAGAAGGGAGTCTGAAAACAAAATGAAAATATTGGTAGTCGATGACGAGAACCGTATGCGCAAACTGGTGAAGGATTTCCTTATAAAAAGTAATTATGAGGTTTTGGAGGCAGCGGACGGAAGTCAGGCGTTGGATATTTTCTTTGAACATAATTATATTGATTTGATTATTTTGGATGTCATGATGCCTAAAATGGATGGTTATCAGGTGTGCAGGGAAATACGAAACTATTCTAAAGTTCCGATTATTATGCTGACAGCGAAATCGGATGAACGGGATGAATTAATGGGGTTTGAACTTGGCGTACACGAATATATTTCAAAACCCTTCAGCCCCAAGATACTGGTAGCAAGAGTTGAGGCAATACTACGGCGCACGAATCA
>JAIDPH010000172.1 GCA_029062885.1 Lachnospiraceae bacterium | reverse complement strand
GTGTAATATCCAGAGTCTGCGCCATCTTCCGCACGGAAGGAATAGAATCTCCCGGACTTAAGTGTCCTTTGATGACCAGCAGTTTGATTTGTTCAATAATCTGCTCATAGAGTGGTTTTTTGCTGCGATAATCCAGTTCGATCAAATAATCACCTCCCCATCTGATATATAAATAATACTTTATAGCATTAAATCAGTTCTGTATTGTTTGTATTATCTGTATTGCTTTATGCAGTACAGTTATTGTATAATAATTTTGTTTATCTGTCAACAAAATTATTATTTTTATTGTTCATTTTGGGGAATTTTAGATGCGGTTATCCGCCAAGCCTTGAATGATCATAGTTATGACTGCCGGTACATCATTTTTGTTCCGTACATCCTAAGTAAAATTTTTTATCTATGAGGAAACACACCACGCCGCCCACAAGATAGCATAGAAGATCCACCGGGTCAAAAGTGCCCCCGACAATCGTCGAAAACGGCTCCGGAATAATCTCCGATACCCCGGTAAGCTGCACTGCTTCCACGCAAAATGCAAAAATCGTAACAGGGATTGAAATTAAGCGCGTGCGCGAGTCAACCGCCCTTGCCAGAAAATATATGCAGATTACCACCAGTACATCTCCAATATACGGACGTACGATACTGTCATGCACATACAGGGCAATCCATATTTCCAATCCAAGAAACACGGCAAAGATAATCGCGCTTAACAGTCTTCTTTTCATATGTACTCTCCTATATAAGCATTATTTAGCTCTTTTATCAATATCAATTACTTATGCTCTTTCCAACTATAGTTACGACTGCCAGTACATTTCCACCTTTTCTGCTGCTTCTTCCTCGCTTAATTCATATTGAGCAGCCAACTGCCGCATTATAGTTTCTTTAGAATCAATAACTGCATTCATTGCTTTAACCAGCTTCTCAATTCCTTCTTCTCTTGATTCTTTACGTATAGACTGAACATCCCAGCCCTGAAAGTGCGCTAATAATTCTCCCATCTTTCTCTCCTTAATCCTCCCTGTAAATGCTTCTGACTCTTCTATGGGCACATTTAGTTTTACAAGCAAAATTTCTACAACCTGTGCAATAATACTAAGCAGATAATCTGGAGTTTTGGCAATTATCTCACCCAAGTACTCACTTCCTATTTCTTTGTTTAATTCAGCATAATCAAGCGCACTCCTAAGTTTATCAATAAGCATTACAATTGAAAGTTCTTCCTTCTTCATAAACAATTCTGCATTGCTATAATCCTTCAATTGTACTAAAATGCATTGATAATCTGGAATATATTTCGCAAACATATCACTGAAAAGAATTCTTTCGTGAAGCTCAGCCGCTGCCGTCCAGTTATCCGCACCATCATAAAATATAACCGGTAAAATAGGCGGATATTTAAAACTCTTTGATTTACTGATTCCTCTATGTTGCCTTTCCATTTCCTTTTCGTAGTCTTCCCATATAAAAACCATATAACGCAATATCTGCATAACTACATTATAATCCACATCTGACTTATGTTCAATAAGAGAAACAAGAAAAAACGGTGTTTCATTCATTTCTATGTGTACTTTTTTAACAACATCCGAATTTCTCTCCTCTGTAAACATATGTACAAACCGCTCTGTTACGTCTTCAATACACTCAGGTTTTACACTTTTTAATATTGGGATATCAACATAACCTCTTAAAAACTGTGCACATAAAATAGGATCTTTAAAAATAATCTTACTGGAGCTGTCCTTTACTTTTTCATTGGTAAATTCCTGCGACATTCATATACCTTCCTTTCCGGCATGGCATACAAAAAATAGAAATGTTCTATGATTTTCTACATCCCATGCTCATCCATATTAAATTTTTCTGGGATACTTGCTTGAAATTCTTAGAATTAAGCATGACTCCTTGTTACAATAACAGAAAATAGTATCATAGAATTTGATACGATATCTCTGCCGTTACTATAACATGATTCCTAAAATGATGCAAGTAGAATTCTCAATTTTTCGCTTGTTTTTTCACTTGCTGCAAAAAATCTTGGCTTGGCAAAATATTTTCATACAATATAAAAGGGACATATCACACGCTAAAGTATGACATGCTCCCTTGGTTTTTATATAACTGACTGCTTATTTATTCCGTAATTATAACTTTTAGTATATTTCTATGTCCACAGAAACTGTGCTGATGTTTCCCGATATGTCAGAATCACAAATATCAATCCTACTCTCTGGTATTGATTACTCTGACGAACCCAACAACTTTGGCAACAGTTCTTGCACTTCCTCCTCAGACATATAAGAAATACCTGTAATTTGACCCTCTTCATTATGAACAACCTTAATACTTACCGTTCCTTTAGAATTTGTATCAAGCAGATAACAGGAGCTGTCAGGGCGTTGGTCTTTTAAAATATAAACCAGTTCACCTTGGTAATAAAACACATTACCCACTTTTTCAATACCATAAGCTGCATACTCTTCCAGAAACGCCTTATCATCCCAATCCCAGTCCCATTTATCGTTCGCAAACTCATCAGCCCAGTCGAAGTTCCAGTCCTCATCCACAAACTCATCGTCCCAGTCAAAGTCCCAGCCATCATCCGTGTCCTTATCGTTCCAGCCAAAGTCAGAGTCTAAATCTTTAACCTTCCTATACCAATCGGGTTTCCAGAGTTTACTAATAAAATCTTCAACAGATTTTATGTTATTTTCAATATCTTTAGCAATATCCAATACCTGTTTCTTTTCTTCCTCCGTAATTGTGCCACTCTTCATCATAACGTCACATTGATTATTAACATCCTTTGAGAGTGTGCTTAAGTCGCTGAAAGGACCAATAGAAGTATAACCGTCTTTCCTGACAAGAACAAACTTGATACATCCATCTGTAACAGAAGATTGCGGCTTATCATTTTCCCCTGCTCCGTCACAGAAGATATAATAAACACCGTCTTCTGTCAAAATTCCATTGAATATTTCATCATCTTCCCATACTGCACTATTGCTATTAACAGAAGGCGCTGCATATGCACCGACTGCTAAGAAGCAGAAACAAACCACA
>JAIDPH010000171.1 GCA_029062885.1 Lachnospiraceae bacterium | reverse complement strand
CATGAACTTCATGTTACCGGTACCTGAAGCCTCTTTACTTGCTGTTGAAATCTGCTCGGATACATCTGCTGCCGCAAAAATCATTTCAGCATTGGATACTCGATAATTCTCAATAAATACTACTTTAATTTTACCATTAATCGCAGCATCATTATTGATCACATCCGCAACCGCATTAATCAATTTGATTGTCAGCTTAGCATTTCTGTATCCGGCAGCCGCCTTAGCCCCGAAAATAAAAGTTCTCGGATAGAAATCCATATCAGGATGCTCTTTTAACTCATTATACAGATACATAACATGCAGTATATTCAACAACTGACGTTTGTATTCATGCAGTCTCTTGACCTGAACATCAAAAATAGAACGCGGGTCAACTTCAATACCATTATGCTCTAATATATATTTTGCCAGACGCACCTTGTTCTGATATTTGATATTCATGAATTCCTGCTGCGCTTTTTCATCATCAGCATATACTTTCAATTTACTGATTTTCGGCAAATCAGTAATCCAGTCATTGCCTATATGTGCAGTAACCCAATTCGCAAGCAGCGGATTAGCATGCAAAAGGAAGCGTCTCTGCGTGATACCGTTCGTTTTGTTATTGAATTTCTCAGGCATCATTTCATAGAAATCCTTCAACTCCTGGTTCTTAAGAATTTCCGTATGTAATCTTGCAACACCATTCACTGAATATCCTGCTGCAATAGCAAGATGCGCCATCTTAACCTGTCCGTCATAGATAATAGCCATCTTGCGAACTTTATCCTGATTACCCGGATACTGCTGCTCTATACGCGCAATAAACCTGCGGTTGATTTCCTCTATAATCTGATATACACGAGGAAGCAGTCTGGAGAACAGCTCTATTGGCCACTTTTCCAATGCTTCTGACATAATTGTATGGTTGGTATATGCACAGGTCTTAGTCGTCACTTCCCATGCCTCATCCCATGTGAGATAATAGTCATCCATCAGAATGCGCATCAATTCTGCAACAGCCACTGTCGGATGCGTATCATTCAACTGGAAGGTAACCTTCTCGTGGAATTTTCTTATATCATCATGTTTGCGCATATATTTCTCAACCGCTTCCTGTACTGACGCGGATATAAAGAAGTACTGCTGTTTTAAGCGCAGTTCTTTTCCTGCATAGTGGTTATCGTTAGGATAGAGTACTTCTACAATATTCCTTGCAAGGTTCTCCTGCTCTACAGCTTTATGATAATCTCCCTTATCGAAAGAATCCAATTGGAAGCACTCAACAGGCTCAGCGTCCCAGATGCGGAGTGTATTAACTATTCCGTTTCCATATCCCACAATCGGAATATCATAAGGAATCGCGCGAACCGACTGATAGCCTTCCTGTTTAAAGTTATTTCTCCCATTCTCATCCACATAAACATTTACATAACCGCCGAATTTAACCTCTTTGGCATATTCCGGTCTGCGCAATTCAAACGGATTTCCGTCTTTTAACCAGTTATCCGGAACTTCTACCTGATAACCGTCTCTGATTTCCTGCTTAAACATACCATAACGGTATCTTATACCGCAGCCATATGCCGCATACCCCAGCGTCGCCAGAGAATCCAAAAAGCAGGCAGCAAGTCTTCCCAAGCCTCCATTGCCGAGCGCTGCATCAGGTTCCTGATCTTCCACGATATTAATATCAATACCAAGCTCACTTAATGCATCTTTGAATACATCATATGCCTGTAAGTTAATCATATTATTGCCAAGAGCCCGCCCCATCAAAAATTCCATGGACAGATAATATACCATCTTAGGATCCTGTTTCTCATATTCCTGCTGGCTTGCAAGCCACTGGTCTACAATCGCATCCTTAACCGCATAGGATACCGCCTGGAAAATCTGCTGGTCAGTTGCTTCCTCAAGTGTCTTGCGATAAAGAGTCTTTATATTATATAGCACACTTCTTTTAAAAAGCTCCGTATCAAATGTTGCTGATTTCTTCTGCATTTAACTACCTCCTCATTTTGTCTATAGTTACTATTATATTACTCTATTCATTGTTTTTCAATCCCGATAATGACCTTTTCACCATTGACATTCCATTCTTTTGACACTTTAAGCGTCTCATTTTCCGTAATGCCTTCTGCAAGGACTTTACCTGATATTACTGATTCGTTTTTGCGCACTATCTCAGCTATCTTCGCATTATCGCAGATAGATACCCTGATATGATCCATCACCTCAAAATCCGCGTCCTTACGCATGGTCTGAATCTTGCTGATAACCTCATATACAAAACCTTCCTCAATCAGCTCATCTGTCAGTTTTGTATCCAATACAACGGTAACACTGTTGTCAGCTTCAGATACATAGCCTTCTTTCTGTGCCATTTCAATGAGTAAATCATCCTTTGTCAAAGAAATTTCCATGCCGTCTACATCAAATTTCAACGCACCCTTGTCATTCAGCTCATCCATTGCCTGATTACCATCCACACTGCTTAAATGTTTCTGAATGCCGCCGAGCTGCTTACCGTATTTCGGTCCCACCGTACGAAGCTGCGGTTTGAAACTATAACTTGTAAAGTCTCTCACATCATCCGTAAAAGTGATTTTTTTCACATTCAATTCATCTTCTATAATTTCCTGATAGAATTCACTTAATGCGTTCTGAGCCTTGACAAACATATTTCCGATCGGCTGACGGTTCTTGATGTTTGCCGCATTACGCGCAGCACGTCCCATGACAACAATCTTCAGGACCTCTTCCATATCCTCCTCAAGCTTTCTGTCAATCATATTTTCATTCACAGCAGGGAAGTCACACAGATGAATACTTTCCGGCGCATTCTTATCAATGCTTCTGACCAGATTCTGATAAATTTCCTCTGTCATAAAAGGAATCATCGGCGCCGCTGCTTTGCATATATCAACAAGCGCAGTATACAAAGTCATATAAGCGTTAATCTTATCCTGCTCCATTCCTTTAGCCCAGAAACGCTCGCGGCTTCTTCTGACATACCAGTTACTCATTTCGTCTACAAAGTTATCCAGTACGCGCGCAGCCTCCGGAATCTTGTATTCGTTTAAGTCGGCATCAACTTCCTTAATAGCTGTATTTAGCTTAGACAACAGCCACTTATCCATAACCGGAAGCTTATCATAATCCAATGAATACTTCGATGCGTCAAAATTATCAATATTGGCATACAATATGAAAAATGCATAAGTATTCCACAAGGTACCTAAAAATTTACGCTGTCCCTCCTGTACCGCTTTCCCATGGAATCTGTTCGGAAGCCATGGAGCGGAATTGATGTAGAAATACCAGCGGATAGCATCTGCTCCATAAGTCTCCAGAGCTTCAAACGGATCTACGGCATTACCTTTTGATTTGGACATCTTCTGACCGTTTTCATCCTGTACATGCCCAAGAACGATTACATTTTCAAAAGGCGCCCTGTTAAACAGAAGGGTAGATTCCGCCATCAGGGAATAAAACCAGCCTCTGGTCTGGTCAACTGCTTCTGAAATAAACTGTGCCGGGAACTGTTTCTCAAACAAATCCTTATTTTCAAACGGATAGTGATGCTGTGCAAAAGGCATGGCGCCGGAATCAAACCAGCAGTCAATTACCTCAGGTACACGTTTCATGGTTTTACCGCACTTCGGGCACTTAATCGTAATTTCATCAATATATGGTCTGTGCAGTTCTACCGTCTTAGCTGCAGGATTTCCGCTCATTTTCTCAAGTTCTTCACGCGAACCGATGGACTCCATATGTCCGCAGTCCTCGCACTCCCATACATTAAGCGGCGTTCCCCAATAACGGTTACGGGAAATACCCCAGTCCTGAATATTTTCCAGCCAGTTTCCGAAACGTCCTTCGCCGATAGATTCCGGAATCCAGTTTACTGTTTTATTATTACGTACCAAGTCATCACGCACTGCCGTCATCTTAATGAACCACGATTCTCTTGCATAGTAAATAAGGGGAGTGTCGCATCTCCAACAGAACGGATAATCATGTTCAAATTTAGGAGCGTCGAACAATTTTCCTTCCTTGTCCAAATCATTCAGGATTTCCGGATCAGCTTTCTTTACAAACATTCCTGCATAAGCTGTCTCCTGTGTCATCTCACCTTTGCCGTTTACGAACTGTACGAAAGGTAGGTCATATTTTCTTCCCACCTGCGCATCATCCTCACCAAATGCAGGCGCAATATGAACGATACCTGTACCAGCCGTCATCGGAACATAGGTGTCGCAGGGC
>JAIDPH010000170.1 GCA_029062885.1 Lachnospiraceae bacterium | reverse complement strand
GCCGTCGGTACTTAGGTGCCGTATTTTGGCACCTTATGTACCGCTACTGGCGGCAATGCAGCGAAAGCGTGCCTGCGATGATTTGTATATATTGTACAACGGTCGTCTTGAAAAACAGAGTTTTGCAATTAACTATGAATTAAAATTATTAGAAAGGAGCCGGGAAATGTGAGTGATGAAGAATTGGTTGAACAGATAAAGCTTGGAAACGAAAATGCTGCGGAAGAACTGATCAGACGCTACTATTCTTCCATATTCAGATATTGCAGATGGCATTGTTCCGGCTTGGAAAAAGCGGAGGATTTGACTCAGGAGACTTTCCTTAAGTTATTCAGGAATCTGCCGCATTATGACGGTAAAAAGAAAGGACGTACCTCTCAAAAATTCAAATCATATTTATATATGATTGCGAACCGGTTGTGCATAGATGAAAGCAGAAAACAGAAGATTTATCCACTTGAAGATGAAGAGAGTATAGTAAATGAGCGTAACGAGATATCCCGGATAGACGATAAGGAGGAGATACAATACCTTTTAAGTATTTTGTCATCGGAGCAAAGAGAAGCGGTTATCCTACGATTTGGCGAGCAACTGAGTTTCGCAGAGATTGCGGAAATAACAGGATGCAATATGCGGACAGCCCAAAGCAGGGTCAGGAATGCATTAGCGGTTATGAGAAAGGAGCAACGGTATGGGAGATAGGGATTTAAAGAAATATTTGTATAAGTATTTGCAGCAGTCCGTACAGCAAGTGACGGAAACTGAAAAGAATCCTGACGGAAATGGCGTAAGGCTTGAAGAAACTATAAAATTATGTACTGAAATAATGAGGGAGCAGAAATTAGCGCAAAAGAAGCATAAAGAGCCACGGACAGGTTTTGTTCAGTATTTATCGGATATTTTCCGTTTTGAGGGAATATCGATTTTTGGATTACAAGCAGTTGTATTGTGTATCACATGTCTGACAATTTCTACAGTAGCTGATATTCCTGAATTTCTTCCAATTTTTATGCCGCTGTTTGTATTGGCTGTTATGCCGGCTATGTTCAGATGTCAGTATTATGGAATGAGTGAGATTGAAGCTGCTACAAGGGCTTCTGATGCGCAGATTGTATTGGCAAAGCTGATTCTGGCGGGGGCTGCAAACCTTGTATGCATGACGGTTCTTATTTCTTTGGAGGTATATCTTCAAAATTCATATAGTGAAATAAGCCGGATGATTTTGTACTGCCTGGTTCCATATTTAGTTTGTATGGTCAGTATGTTACGCCTGATTCGACTGCGCAGGAAAGAAAATATACAAATATGTACGGTTTTAATGCTTGGCTATTGTGTTTGCTGGGGATTGCTTGCGATAAATATACAGTGGCTGTACGAAGCGTCCGCTATTGGTATATGGATTGTTGCCTTTATATTTTTTGCAGCATTTTTCATAAAGGAAATTTATTTTATTTTAGCTATGAGAGAGGAAGGAAAAATGTATGGAACTGTTTTTAGCAGAACATAAAAAATTGTGGAAGAAAAAAAGCACTGTGATTTCTGCTGTATTATGTTTTATTTATATATTTATTGCTGTCAATATTCTTTCTTTTCAATGGATTTCTTTTGGAAGCTATAAAGACGGCTTTGTAAATAATTTTGATGGGTTCGTCCAGATTAGAAATAAGCAGGAATACGGAGAAAAATGGAAAGGAAAACTGACAGATGATTTATTACAGCAGATGATAATAGATTATCAACAGATGTTAAAAAATGAGGAAATTGATATTGTGTGGAACGCCGATTGGAGTACGATGGCTAACTGGCTGAAGACATTGTACCCTGAATTGAAAGTGGAAGGTTCCTATGAATTGATGTTAGATTATGTTGATCCATATAAGATTACGGATTTTTATGGGAGACGACAGGAAAAAATTGAAGAATTTCTGGAAAATAATGGGCAGACCGGAGATGAAGAAGAGTTTTTGTTACAGATGAACAGTCATGTGGAGGTTCCTTTTTCTTATGAATGGACAGATGGGTGGTATTTTATCCTTTGTAATGTAATCCCTAATACCGAGACTGTCGTGGAAATTTTCATAGCGATTGTATTATCGACCATATTTGCAGGAGAATGGCATGACAAGACCAGTACGCTTGTTTTAACGACAAAAAAAGGATGGAAAGAATTAGCCTGTGCAAAGATAGGTTCAGGGATTGCATTTATTTGCGAGTTGTTTTTGGCTCTTGTAATAGGAAATATAGCGCTTCAAATAATCTATTTGGGAACACGAGGATGGGATATGCCAATACAATGTATCAAAATGCTGGCAGTTGCACCTCTTAATATGCTTCAGGCGGAAATATACCAATATATTTATATTTTGTTAGGCGCAATCGGATTTGCCGGAGAGATTATGTTGATTTCCGCTTTGGTAAAAAATAATTTTATTTCAGTACTTATGGGGATAGCATTGCTTTATATACCTTCCATGATATCAAATTATCTGCCGTTGTGGGCACAAAAAGGATTAGATTTATTACCGCTTACGGGAAGTTCATTGGATATTTTCAGGACAAATACATTTAAGATACTTGGGAATTATATCTGGTCGCCGTATTTACTGGTAATAGTTCCTGTTTTAATAGGATGTCTGTGTATGCCGTTAACGGTCAAAATATGGATGCGAAGAACAAAGGTATAGATGCGAAGGACAAAAATATAGATGCAAAGGCGGAAAATAAATGAAAGATATAAATAATTTAAAGTTATAAAAGAAAGAAGTTCAAATAGGAAAGGAAGGAAAGATATATGGAATTATCAATTGACCGCTTATCAAAGCATTACGGAAGTAAAATTGCCGTAGACTGCGTCAGTGCGACTTTAAAACCCGGAGTATACGGACTCTTAGGAGCCAATGGTGCAGGAAAGACAACACTGATGCGGATGATGTGCGCTATTCTGGAATCAACATCGGGAGAGGTGCTTCTGGATGGAAAGGAAGTAACCTCTATGGGCGCCGATTATAGAAATGTATTGGGCTATCTGCCGCAGGATTTTGGGTATTACCCGAATTATTCGGCTATGGAATTTTTGCTGTATGTTGCCGCGCTTAAGGGTATACCTAAGAATATAGCAAGAGAAAGGGCAAAGGAGCTGCTGGAAGTAGTAGGCTTAAGCAATGTAGCTTCAAAGAAAGTAAAGACTTTCTCAGGCGGTATGAAACAGCGGGTTGGGATAGCGCAGGCGTTACTTAATAATCCGGATATTCTGATTCTGGACGAACCTACTTCCGGACTCGACCCTAAGGAGAGAGTTCGCTTTCGGAATCTGCTTTCCGACTATGCCGGAGATAAGATCGTAATTCTCTCAACACATATTGTTTCTGATATAGAAGCAATTGCAGATGAAGTCCTGCTTATGAAAAAAGGGAAATTTGTATTACAGGGCAGCATTTCTGAGTTAATAAAAAAAGCTGACGGAAAAGTATGGGAGCTGACAGTATCGCAGGAAGAGGCAAGAAAGTGGCAGGCGAAATCAACGGTTGCAAATTTACGGCATGAGGGACAGCAGGTGGTGCTTCGCATCATTTCAGATAATATGCCGAGTGAGATGGCTGTTCCGTGTGAAGCTGCGTTAGAGGATTTATACCTATATTATTTCCCGACAGAACAGGAAGGAGTGTAGTAGCTATGGAATTATTTTTATTGGAACATAAAAAATTATGGCGTAAAAAGAGTACAAAAATAGTCGTTTTTTTGAGCTTTCTGTATTTGGTGGTATTTGGGTACATACTTTCTTTTCAGTACTTTAATTTTGGAAGCAGGGATGATTTAACTACAGGCGGTCTTTTCGGACACAATTTCGATGGGTATGCAGCTATCAGGGACAAGCAGGAGTATGCGCTTTCAATTGCGGGAGACCTGACTGACGAGACCATGCAGCAAATAGTACGGGATTATCAGAGAATGGTATCGGTCGATGCAAAAAGGGCGTGGGATTTAATTGATTGGATAATAATCAATGACTGGCTTAGAGCTTTGTGGCCCGAACTTCAAGAACTTGGAAGTTATCAGGTATGTATCGACTATTATGAACCGGAAAAATTGACTGATTTTTATGGAAAAAGGAGGTTAGCTATTGAAAAATTTTTGGAAAATAATAATCAGACAGGAAAGGAAAGGGAATATTT
>JAIDPH010000017.1 GCA_029062885.1 Lachnospiraceae bacterium | reverse complement strand
GCTTATACATGATACTCCGTGGTTCCTCTTCAGCAGTTTACTAAGATTTTTATTTGGTTTTTTCATATTGTTTATTATCAGAAAAATATATAATAAGCATATGAGAGATGTGTTTTGTTTCAAAAATAGCAAAGAGGCATTTATAGCTGCTACGGGTTTTTTATTATACTTCGTTTATTATGTTATATTGGTTGGTATAGGAATAAAGGGAATTACAGGACTGACAGCAGGTCTTTTGATCTCCAAAGTTATATTGCAGCAATTAACAACAGGGTTTTATGAGGAACTGAATTATCGCTTTCTGATCTGCGAGGGGTATTTTTTTACTCAAAAGGGGTTCCTGCGGAAACTGATCTATGCACTTATCTCGGCAGAGATATTCGGCGCACTGCATATCGTTACGGAATGGGATACTTACACATTTTTACAGACAGGCGCTATTGGCTTTGCTTTTGCGGTAATTTATCTGCAATCAGGGAATATCATTTTGCCGATGATCCTTCATTTTGTGTATGACATTATTGCTAATCTGACAGTGTTTATCGAATGGAGCAACTCCAATGTATTTACATCCGTCTATTCTGTTTTTGAAATAATAATAGCAATTATGTTTGTGGTATCGGTTATCATATTATCGAGGAAAGAAGCTACAGAGGATCAAACAAGCTGACAAATTTATCGCAGTAAACTCACTCCACAAAAGGCGGTGAAGCATGGACAAGGTAACAGTCTGCTGTATGACCGTAAGGTGCTCCAATGCTGCCTATTCCTATTGGCATCACAGCAAAACCGGATACTGATGCACAGACAATAAGATTGTTGAGATAAATTTCAGTTTGTCGAATGGTTCATGGGAACACTTTTCCGAAAAGTAAGTTTATTTTGTGCGAAGCCGTTTAGATTAACAAAACATGACCACCGGCATTTTTGGTATTGCACGTTAGAAAATTTATTTTCAGATAAAGTTTCCGACATATAAGTAAGAAATTTAAAGTTTTTAATTTAATTGATTAGTCACTCACAAAATTTTAGCAGAAAACAGGGAAAGCGAGAAAAGAAAGATGAAGTTACAGGAAACAGATATATATTTGACAACATTAAGCAGAGAAGATTGCAAAAACCTATGGAATGACTTTGAATATGATTTTGATAATCCGACAGAAGAGCTAAATTTAGGTCATTCTGATGAAAAGGCGGAAGGCTGGTTTGATGAAATACAAAAGTTACAGGGAAACCGACATATCCGTCTGGGAATTTTCAAAAATGACGGAACTGTCATAGGAGATGTCGCGTTGCAGGATATTGACAGGGTTAATCGGAATTGCAGCGTCGGCATGGGTATGGCTAAAATAGAAAACCGCTCCAAAGGTTATGGCACACAGGCGGTAATGCTGATGTTGAATTATGGGTTCAGATATTTGGGGCTGGAAAGAATAACCGCAAATACATTGGACTTAAACATAGGCGCCCAAAAGCTCTTAGACAAATGCGGTTTTTCTTTAGAGGGCAGAGAAAGAAAATCTGTTTATCTGAATTCTGAAATGCATGATAGGTTGAATTATGCAATTCTTAAAGAAGAATTCTTAGCTATGGGATATGAATATTTACGGGGGTAAAATTCAAAATTCATTGCACTTTACTCCCGCACATGCTATAATCATTAAAAATACGCTTCGGCAGATTACGAAAGGAGAAATACGATGGCAAATTTTTACGAGGTAATTAAGATGTAAAACTGAATATGTGGTACAGGCAATTCACGAGGCATATATTCTCTTTATTGTTGTACCGATTTAAGTAACCTTTCGTGAATACTATAACTTTCGGTTGTAGCACACTCATGGGGTGTGTTATTTTTATACCTATAAACCGCCGCAGGAAGTACCCACTAATAATGGTTGCGTTCTGCGGTATTTTTGCGTCCATTCTCAGGCGCTGATTTAAGAAAGGAGATGTTTAGTTATGAGAGTACTTCAAATTACCAGAACAACAAAAATTATTACGGAGGGCTTTAAGATTGGATTTGAAAAAATATGGCTTTATGCCAGACATGATGCCGGAGAATGTGCAAGGTATCCCGGCAAGAATAACAGCTGTTCATAAAGAGCGATATGCACTGGTTTGCGAGTATGGAGAAACATACGGAA
>JAIDPH010000169.1 GCA_029062885.1 Lachnospiraceae bacterium | reverse complement strand
GTAAAATGAGAGCAGCATGGTCTTGGTCTGGTCCGGGTGGAAAACCTTGTGAAAAAGTACGGGGGTCTTTTCTCAGCGGACAGTGAGGACGGCGGATTTACGGCGGAACTGCTGATTCCCTTGCAATAATTTTAGCGCATTTCGTTCACCGAAAACGACATTTGGTTGGCGGAATGCGCTTTTTTTATTTATTGGGTATATTATTCTTTCAGGTAATTATGAAAGGAGACGACTGAATTACTATGAAGAAAAAAGAACAAAAAGAACCTAAGCGCAAGCCGAAGTACGGTCTGTTTTCATGCGTGGGATATATTTACCGCATGCTATGGAACAGTGAGCGTGTATTGGTGTATACGGGAATTTTTACAGTACCGGTATCTCTGGCGTTGTCGGCGCTTGCACTCTATACGCCGTCAGCTGTGCTGACAGTGTTGGAGGCGTCGGACAGGTTCACGCCGATCGCACTGGTTATTGCAGGGTTGCTGCTTACGCAGCTTATATATGATATCGCTAATAATATTCTTTCTGTAAAGATTGATAACTCAGAGAACTATGTTCTGATGCAGATGATTTATATATGGAGAAAGTACGAGCGTGACAGAGACTGGTATCACCAATATGATCCGGAAGTACAGAAATTGGATGAGCGGGCAAACAATGCGGTTAATAATAATCACACGGCAGGGGTGCATTTTCCTATGGAGTTCTCCAACATGCTCACACAGATTTTAAGTTTTCTGCTGTTTGGAGCGGTTGTATCCCTGCTGCATCCTGTCATCATTCTGCTGATTGTCATAGGATGTGCTCTGAATGCTGCCATGGGAAAGTGGGAGAGGAGGAAGAACTGGGAGGAGCGTGACATACGCAACGACATTGAGAAAAAAATGAGTTGTGTTTCACGGACAGTATCACAGGATTTTAGTTATGCTAAGGACATTCGTATGTATGGTATGAAACAATTCCTGCATGACCGGATGGCGCATCTGTGTGGTTTGAGAGAGGCAGAGCAGAGAAAGATGGAAGGACGCAGTATCCTCACGGCTCTCGTTAATTTCCTCATTATCATGATTCGTGATGGGGCGGCATACGCGTTCTTAATTAGCGAAGCGGTGCAGGGAAATGTAGACGCCGCATCTTTTGTTTTGTATTTCTCGGCAATTACGTCTCTGTCGGGTGTGATGGACGGTATTCTGGGAAAGATAAACGGGGTTTTAGAGGGGGCGATGCAGGTCTCGGATTTAAGAGAGGCGATGGAGGTGGAGGATAAGCTCAATAGTGGACCGGGCATTCCGATGTCCAAAGGACCCTTTTCCATAGAATTCAGAAACGTATCCTATCAATATCCCAAGGGTGAGAAAAAGGTGCTTGACAATATATCATTTCAGATTAAAGCGGGGGAGAAGATTGCGCTGGTGGGACTCAACGGTGCCGGAAAAACTACACTTACCATGCTGATGTGTGGAATGCTTTTGCCGGATGCGGGGGAAATTCTGCTGGATGGGCACCATTTATGCGAATACAACCGTGACGAGATGTATGGATTGTTTGGCGTTGTACCGCAAAGGTTCAATCTTCTGCCAGTGTCCATTGCGCGAAATATTGCTTCTGCAATGTCGGATGAGGAGATTGACAGGGACAGACTTACTTCATGCATAGAGTTAGCGGGATTGAAGGAGAAGATAGCATCTTTGCCTAAAGGAGCAGATACACCGCTGGTAAGGGAATTACATGAAGACGGTGTGGAGCTGTCAGGCGGGGAAACGCAGAAGCTTCTGCTGGCAAGGCTTCTCTATAAGAATCCGCCATGTATCATTCTTGATGAGCCTACGGCGGCGCTTGACCCTATTGCCGAAGACAAGATGTATCGTAACTATAACCGGATTGCCGCACAGGCAACTTCCATATTCATTTCTCATCGTCTGGCGTCAACAAATTTCTGCGACCGTATTTTTCTGCTCGACGGCGCCCGATTTGCAGAAGTCGGCACCCATGAGGAGTTAATGGCAGCCGGAGGAAAATACAGGGAGCTGTTTGAGGTTCAGAGTAAGTATTATAAGGAGGCGAAAAAGGATGGTATGGAATGATAATACGGGAAAACGCACTCTTCGGGAAGAATGGGGACTGGTTTGGCGCGGCGTAAAAATACTTAATGAGATACTGCCGCATTTTTGGCTGTATCAGGTGCTTTGTACGATTGTCGAGACTTTTTCACCTTACTTTGGGCTTTATATGTCAGCACAGATGGTGAATGAGCTTGCAGGCGATTGTGATTACAGGAGACTTTTGCAGTTGGCAGGGATTACGGTATTTGGCGGATTTATGGTTTCGATTGTAATAAAGCTATTGCAAAGCAAGAGGGAACTTTGCGAAAATATGAGCTGGAATAAGCATGAAGCTTTTCTAATGGACGTACAGAATGAGTTTCAGTATGAGCATCTGGAGGATCCTGATGTGAGGCTTCGGCGTTCGGAGATTTTTGCCGGTATGAATGCCACTGGTACAGGACTTTTCCAGGTTATGCGGATTATTACTTCTTTGCTCCAAGAGATTATGGGTATTTTTTTCTCTGTATCCCTGACGGTATCTATGTTTACCATGGCGGCACAGAGAGAATATTCGGGAGTGTTTGGCTTTATCAATTCACCGGCATCGGCAGTGGTGATTCTGACATTGATTATTATAAATGCACTTTGTTCCATAAAGATTTCCGCAATCCGTTCTTTCGGCCAGCAGAAAGCGCTTGGCAAGGTAGCGAAGGATAATACACGCTATTCTGTTATCTCACAACTGTGGGGAGCGGATATGGCAGTATTTAATTTAAACCGCATTGTAATGGAAGAATTCCGTATGCACCTGCTTCGTCCGGGATGGGTTGCGGAATTGGAAAAAGTTACAATCAAATATAATTTTTGTGCAATTCTGCTGAATGCAGCGCTAAACTTATGTGTATTTCTTTTTATAGCAGCTAAGGCATTTATCGGCGTGTTCGGAATCGGCAGCTTTATCCTGTATCAGGGAACGACGAAACGATTTATAGAGGCTGTCGCAGGTGTTGCTGCAGATATTGGCAGACTGAGGTATAACAATCGCTATCTGGTATCGTTTTATGAATATCTGGACCTTCCCAATGATATGTACAAGGGTACGCTTGCTGTGGAAAAAAGGGATGATATAGACTACGAGATTGAGTTTCGTGACGTAAGCTTTCGTTATCCTCGCACGGATTCCTGGGCTCTGTGCCATGTCAGCATGAAATTCAGGATTGGCGACAAGCTGGCGATTGTGGGAGAGAACGGTTCGGGAAAAACTACATTTATTAAGTTGCTATGCCGCCTGTATGACCCGACGGAAGGGAAGATTTTGTTAAACGGTATCGATATTACAAGATATCGGTACGATGAATATATGGCGCTGTTTTCTGTAGTATTTCAGGATTATATGCTCTTAAATTTTCCGCTTGGCGAGAATGTGGCCATAAGCGATACTTACGATGAGACAAAAGTCCGTGACTGTCTGGTTCGTGCGGGACTGGGTGATAAGCTGGAAAGTCTTGATAATGACCCGAAGGTAAAAGAGAAAGACGCACTGAAGCGGGCAATAGGTCGTAAATACGATTCCGAAGGGACTGACTTCTCAGGCGGAGAGAAGCAGAAAATCGCACTGGCACGGGCACTGTACAAGGATGCTCCGTTTGTAGTGCTTGACGAGCCAACGGCGGCGCTTGACCCTATTGCAGAAGCGGCGGTATATGAGAATTTCAATGTACTGGTGGAGAATAAGACTTCTGTATTTATCAGCCACAGGCTTTCAAGCTGCCGTTTTTGTGACTCCATTGCCGTCTTCGACCATGGACAGCTCATACAGCAGGGAGCGCATGATGTGCTGGTTGCGGATGCGGGCGGCAAGTACAGTCAACTTTGGCATGCACAGGCGCAGTACTATGAGAAATAATAATACAATTTAACTAAATATACTGTTGACAAAATATATACTGTGTAGTACGATATACCTACGGAGGTACAGTATGTTGAATATCGAAGACTGGAAATCACAGATTAAACGCGGAACTTTAGAATTTTGCATTCTGCTTATGATAAGTAAAAGAGCCTATTATGGCTATGAAATCATAAGTGAATTGGAGAGCCTGCCTATTTTATCGGTAAAGGAAAGCACTATTTATCCATTACTCAGACGACTTCTTAAGGAGGAACTTCTTACCTCCTTCTGGCAGGAGACCACAGAGGGACTTCCGCCGCGAAAGTACTACTCCATCACGGAAAAGGGCAGAGAATACTTAGATGCCATGACTTCCGAATGGGATAATTTGCTGGCAGCAATTTCTAAAATTCAAGACGAAAGGGGTTAAATTGTTATGGAAAAGGTTATGAATGATTATCTTGAAAAAATCGAAAAATACTTAAAACCACTGCCTGTTTCTGAAAGAGTGGATATTGTCAAAGAGATTAAAAGTGAAATGCTTGAACTGGAGATGAAGAAAGAATTATCACCAGAACAGATACTGGAGAAATTAGGAGATCCAAAAGAACTTGCAGTTGCTTATTTAGGAGACTCCCTTACAAAAAACAAGACATTCAGTCTACGCAGGCTTGTAACGGTAACAGCATTTTACGGTTTGACAGGTATTAGCGGTATGTTTATTTTGCCTATTACAAGTGTACTTGCTGTCGGGTTGATGTTTTGCGGAATTATCGCACCGGTTGCCGGACTGATTAAGCTGGTCGCTTATCTTCTGTTTGGATTTGAAGTTCCTTTTGTCCTGTTCCAACTTAATTCCTATACCACCGGACCTATTTTGACTTTTCCACTTTCTGTTATTTTAGGAGTTTTACTCTTTTTTGGCGGGAAAGGCTGCTGGTATCTGACTCTGAAATATATCAGGACTGTCAGCGCAATAAAAGGGAAAGTTCAGTTGAATTGATTGCTGCCTTAATATCCATAAATAATTTTGGAACGATTCAACAGCTTTGAATATCTGAAAAAGCTATACAGCAGTCCTTATGCGGTGACAAAAGAGACGCTTCCGGAACTTTATTAATATCGTGTTTATATTTCTGTTTTCATACTTCAATTATAATCTCACTGGTCACCAGATTGTCACTTATTTCAGTTATAATATAAAATAGAAAAAGTATAAATAAAGGTGGAAGTTTACTATGTTTGATTTATATTATATCGAAGATGACCCTGATATTGCGTCCGCCGTAAAAGAATATCTGGAGCAGAAGAACTTTAAGGTAACAATCTTTGAGACGCTTGCGCAGGCAAAGCAGGCATTGAA
Source organism: Lachnospiraceae bacterium (assembly GCA_029062885.1). GTDB lineage: Bacteria > Bacillota > Clostridia > Lachnospirales > Lachnospiraceae > UBA3282. The sequence goes on along the minus strand of JAIDPH010000169.1, from coordinate 7,110 downwards.
AAATCATGTACCGGCTTTGATATTATTGGATTGGAATATGCCGGATGGTCATGGAGACGGTCTGTGTCAGTGGATTCGCAGTAATTGGAAAGAACTGCCTGTTATTTTTATCACAGTTCGCGGAGACTGCACAGATATTGTTTCGGGTTTCAGGAATGGTGCGGATGATTATGTTGTGAAACCATTTGAACTGGATGTACTGTATTCACGGATTCTGGCAATACTGCGAAGAGCCGGTAATATAGCAGAGCAATATCTTTCCTGTGATGGTATTATGCTTGATAGGAACCGCGATATAGTTTACCTCAATTCCGAGGAAATACCGTTAAGTGCAGCTGAATATCAGTTACTTTTGTGCTTAATGAAGAACAAAGGAAGGACTGTTACCAGAGAAAAAATACTGGAACAGGTATGGGATTCGAACGGAAATTTTGTAAATAATAACACCTTGACCGTTACCATGAAAAGACTTCGGGATAAGCTTTACCAGCCTGAGTGTCTTAAAACGGTCAGAAGTATAGGCTATCGCATGGAGGATACCGTATGAGCGGACAGAATATTTTATTTGCAGCAATAGGGTTTACCGTAGGAATGTTGCTTTATATTTTTACTTATTTTTATCGGAATAAAGCAGAAGCCATGCGTATTCAGGCTTTGGCGGAATATCTGGAACAAGTGAATATCGGAAAAGCGGTCATTCTCTCCACTTCAGGGGAGGATGATTTTTCCAAACTGGAAGATGAAATATATAAGACGGTGACATTTCTCTATCAGACAAAGGATTCTGCGGTGCAGGCAAAGAATAATTTTGCACAAAATCTGTCAAATATAGCACATCAGATTAAAACGCCGATTACTGCTATTTCCCTATCTATCCAGATGATAAAACAGGAATACAAAAGTAAACATTTGGAACAGGTAGAAAAACAGCTTTTGCGGCTGACACATTTGGAGGAAACCCTGCTGGTTTTGTCCAGACTTGATGCCGGAACACTGCTTTTGCAAAAGAATGAAGTAGATGTTTTTACTCTGCTTGTTCTTGCGGCGGATAATTTGCAGGAGTTGCTTGTCAATTCCTGCTCTTTTATTGATATACCGGAATCGGGTGAAATGACGATCATTGCGGATTTGGACTGGACGATGGAGGCAATAATGAACCTGATGAAGAATTGTATGGAGCATAATCCCGGCGGAACGATACATTGTTACTATGCGCAAAATCCGTTATATACGGAAATCCGGATATGGGATGACGGGGAGGGATTCGCAAAAGAGGATATACTCCATCTTTTTGAGCGGTTCTATCGTGGAAAGAATGCGGGTGAGGGCGGTATCGGAATCGGATTATCTCTTGCAAAAGAAATTGTCGAGCGTCAAAACGGAACCATAAGAGCTATAAATAGACCTGATGGCGGCGCTCTTTTTGAAATACATTTCTACAGTCACTGAGTTGTAACTTTCGTCTGTTATACTGTCGGTATACTGATAATAGAGGAAAGGAGAAAATCAGAATGGAAATCTTAAAATGTGAAGGAGTAAAGAAGGTATATGGAGCAGGCGGCAGCCGGACAGTAGCGCTTGACGGGATTGACCTGTCAGTCAGTAAAGGAGAATTTGTGGCGATTATCGGAGCATCCGGTTCCGGTAAGTCCACGTTGCTGCATATTCTCGGAAGCGTGGACAAGCCTACGGACGGAAAGGTCATAATAGACGGAACCGATCTATCCAAATTAAACCAGGCTCAGGCAGCAATTTTCAGGCGCAGAAAGGTGGGGTTGGTATATCAGTTTTATAACTTGATTCCTACCCTCACAGTGTGTAAAAATATTCTTATGCCGCTTGCACTTGATAAGAAAAAACCAAATCAGGAATATTTTGAGAAGATTGTAAGTTCTCTTGGTATTGCTGACAGGCTTGAGGCTTTGCCAAACCAGTTATCAGGCGGCCAGCAGCAAAGAGTTGCGATTGCACGCTCACTGATTTACAGACCGGCTTTGCTTTTGGCGGATGAACCAACGGGAAATCTGGATCAGAAAAATTCCAAAGAGGTCATGGATATGCTGAAGCTGTCTAACCGCAATCTGGAGCAGACTATTATACTGATCACCCATGATGAGAAGGTAGCTCTGGAAGCAGAACGCATTGTTACAGTTGAAGATGGGCGTATTATCAGCGACGAGAGACGGAGGTAACGGATATGTGGAAAGATTATTCTTCGGATTATATAAAAAATAACCGTTCCTCCAACTTGTCAGTTAAGCTCTCGGCATTTATTTCAGCTTTGCTTTTATCATTATTATGCGGTCTGTTTTATAATGCATGGAAGTATGAGGTTGAGCGGATTGAATTGGAAAATGGCGGTTGGCAGAGCCGCATTATCGGAGAGCTTGCAAGAGAGGATATAGAAACTATAAAGAACTTTGCCAATGTAAAAGATATAAGGGTAAACGAAAATGGAGATAAAGGAACAGAAACTATATTAGATATCTATTTTAATGATATGAAATATGTTTTTTCCGACACTCCCCTTATTGCTGAACAAGCTGGGATTTCTCCGGATAAAATTGTTTATAACTATGAGCTCATGGCAATGTATCTGATCCGTGATTCGAGTGATACGGCGCCAAGATTGATATTTCCGATGTTTATACTGATAACTTTGGCGGCATCGTTCTCGTTAATTATAATTATCCATAATTCTTTTGCGGTATCCATGAACGCGAGAATTCATCAGTTTGGCATATTTTCAAGCATCGGCGCAACGCCGAAACAGATTCGGACATGTCTTTTGCAGGAAGCAGCCGTTCTTTGTACTGTACCGATATTACTGGGGAATTTGCTTGGAATTGCAGGAAGCATGGGATTGATGCATTTATCAAATATCTGGCTTGGAAGCGATATTCCGGGACGTCATGAAGCCGTACCAGGTTATCACCCATTGGTTTTGCTGGTGACATTGTTTATAACAGTGCTGACTATATGGATTTCCGCATGGATGCCGGCAGGAAAATTAAGCAGGCTTACACCGCTGGAAGCAATTAAAAACACCGGAGAATTGCAGCTGAAGCGCAGGAAAAATTCCCGTCTGCTCACACTTTTATTCGGGGTAGAAGGAGAATTGGCCGGGAATGCATTAAAGGCACAGCGGAAGGCCCTGCGGACGGCAAACATATCCCTGGTATGTTCTTTTATGGCATTTTCGGTTATGCTGTGCTTCTTTTCACTTTCAGATATCAGCACAAGAGAAACCTACTTCGAACGGTATCAGGATGTATGGGATGTAATGGTTACGGTTAAGGATTCGGAAGTGGATGACTTTGAAAAAACAGAGGCGGTTCAGGGACTTGACGGAGTAAAAAGCGCTATTGTTTATCAGAAGACAGCAGCAAAGAGAATCATTACGGAGGAAGAAATGAGTGAAGCCATGAAATCCTTTGGCGGATTTTCCCATGCTTCAGCTGACTATGTAACTCAGGTTGATGATGGATGGATGGTTAATACACCGATTATTATACTTGATGATAACAGTTTTCTCGCTTATTGTGAGCAGATTGGCATTACCCCGCGGCTGGATGGGGCGGTGGTACTAAACCGGATTCGTGATGTGACAAATCCTGATTTCAGACATCCTGATTTTATGTCTTATATAAAAACGCAAAGCGCAGGAGAAAACGTCACAAGTGTTTTGAGGCGGTCTGATAATGAAGAGATGACAGCAGAGATACCGGTTCTATCGTACACGGAAACAGTACCTTCTTTAAGGGAGGAATATGCGACACTTGATTATTATGAACTGGTGCATTTTATTCCGGCATCATTCTGGACAGAGATTAAAGGAGTAATAGGTGAAACGGAAGAAAACAGTTATATCTGTATTCTGGGTGAAGAAAACGTGGCACCGGAAGAATTGAATGCACTGCAAGAGGAGATTGGCCGGCTTATCGGTGGGAAATACACCGTAGAATGTGAAAACCGCATTCAGGAGTATGAGACAAATAATAAGCAAATACAGGGAATAAAGATTTTTTTTGGCAGCTTCTGTATCCTGCTTGCTATAATCGGGATTGGTAATGTGTTCTCCAATACGCTTGGCTTTGTGCGTCAAAGAAAAAGAGAATTCGCGCGCTATATGTCCGTGGGACTTACGCCTGAAGATATTAGGAAGATGTTCTGTATAGAGGCGTTGGTTTTGGCGGGACGTCCTATTTTGATTACCATTCCTCCGACAGTCGTTGCAGTAGGATATATGTTGAAGCTGAGTTATGTTGGAACAGGAGAATTCATGGCGGAGATGCCGTTAGTTCCAATCATTATTTTCGTGCTGGCTATCTTAGGTTTTGTGGCGCTGGCATATTATTTTGCATGGCGGAATGTACGTAAAATAAGTCTGGCAGAAGTTCTCAGAGATGATACGATGATGTAAAATTTCTCTTCCCAAACCTGATGTTTTCATTTATGATGATATTATCAAGGTTCTGCGAGGAGGGAATGTATGCAGATATTCATTTGCGATGATGAACCGCAGATGCTGACGGATATAGAAAAAAGGGTTTCGGAATGTCTGACGGACAGTAATATTCAAACTTTTCTTTCAGGCATAGAACTTATTCAATGTCTGGAAACAGAGAATTGCGACGTTTTGCTGCTGGACATTGACATGCCGGACATAACCGGACTGGAAATTGCGGGGCATCTTGCCGGACAAGAGAAACGGCCTCTTCTTCTGTTTGTGACAAGCCATGACGAACTGGTCTACGACAGTTTTCAATACCACCCTTTTGCATTCCTGCGTAAAAGCTGCTTTGACAAGGAAATCGGGGCAGCGCTGACCGATTGTGTGCGGGAATTAGAGCACAGGGAAAAGCATTTTTGTTTCAAAGCGGAAGGAAACAGGATAAGCCTGCTTCTTTCCGACATTTTATATTTTGAAGCAGAAGGAAATTACCTTATAGTTTTTTTCAAAGAGGGACAATATCGTTTCAGAAGCACGATCACATCTGTGGAAAATGCGTTGTCAGGCTACGGTTTTATCCGAATACATAAAGGTTTTCTGGTTAATCAGGCAGCTGTCAGGCTTTGGGGTTCAGAGCAGGTACAGCTTTCAGACGGCTCCAGGCTTCCAATCGGCAAAAGCTACGCTAAAACAGCAAGAGAGCAGTTTCTGAGGTATATGAGAACATGAAGCATTATAATCAATTACAAAAAGAACTGGCTGAGCAGGAAGAAAAATACTTAAGAATTTTGTCGCAAAAGTCGGAACTTGAGTATGAACTATCCGCCAAGAGAGAGGAAACTGCATATTTTGAAAAACAGGAAAGCGACGTACGAGCCTTGCATCAAAGCGTTCGCCAACTTAAGCATGATATGAAAAATCATCTCATGGTGATTGCTTCTTATCTGAACAGTGAAGATTATGAAGCGGCAAAAACATATACTTCGCAGATTCTGGACAAGCTTAATACGATGCACAGCTATATTGAAACAGGGAATTCCCTGCTAAACCATATTCTGAATGAAAAACTGGAATTTGCAGGAAGCTGCGGAATTGCAATAAAGGCGGAGATTGAAAACATTTCCTTTGCCGGAATGCGCAGCATAGACTTTTCCGCATTGCTTACAAATCTTCTTGACAATGCCATAGAAGCAAGCAAAAACGAACCGGACGGGGAACTGATTATTCACATATTTAAAGAAAGGGGATATGATGCAATCAGTGTTAAGAATAAAATCGGTAAGTCGGTCTTAGAGGAAAATCCCGAATTAATTTCTACAAAGGAAGATAAAAAGCAGCACGGAATCGGTATTTCGCAGATAAAAGAGATTGTCACTTCCTATGATGGTATCTGTGATTTTTATGAAAAGGAAGGTTACTTCTGTTCCCGTGTGTTTATCCCACAATAGATGTCGTTTATCCCATCCCCCTTGCATTCATCAGGTGCAGGGGGTAACTTTTGTTATAGGAATTGTGACACAGCGTAAATATTTCAAAGAGAGAATGCGTTTGTAAGTGAGGAAAGGTCTATGGTTCTTTTTGATAACGTTTGTAAGTTTATTCTGGCAGATTTTAATATTCATATTCCTCAGGGAACCTCGCTGGGACTTATCGGACCGTCAGGCTCCGGTAAAACCACTTTTTTAAAGCTTGCATGCGGTCTGCTGCAACCTGAATCGGGAAGAGTTCACACCATGCGGCTTATTCCTGAGAAGAACCGCCGGAAGCTTAGCGGTATGACAGGAACCTTTTTTGTCGATATTCCGTTCTTTCAGAGAGATGATACTGTAGAAGGTAATTTCAGGAGCTTAAAAATAATTTATCATATGAAAGACGATATCTTTGACAGAGATTATCATGCTCTTGCGGAGCGGCTGGGCTTTCGTTCTTTTGAAAAAGAAACGGTGAAACAGCTGTCTCTGGGGCAAAGACGCCGTGCGGAAATTGGCGCTGTTCTATTGAATCGTCCAAAACTGCTTCTGTTAGACGAACCGGCGGAAGGCTTGGACCAGACAGCAAAGGACAGTCTGCGGGAAATATTAAAGGAGCGGCAGGCGGAAGGAACTACTGTTGTAATAAGCTCCCATAATATGGAAGAAATTTCCGCCCTCTGTGAAAGAATTGCACTTTTAGACCGCGGCAATCTACGCTATTACGGTGAAAAAGAACACTTATTAAGGCACTTTGCACCTGATGAAACGATGGAAATAAGCTTTTCAGGTAAAATTCCTGATATGGAAGACCTGCCGCTTAAGTGTTACTCGCTGAATCAGAATAAATTGAAACTGACATACGATTCCAATTATGTTACTTCTGCAGAACTGCTTCGCCATATTTTAGCGCAGACTACGGTTATTGCGGTAAATACGCATAAATCCGGGCTTTCGGGTGCGGTAAGCAGAATAGAGAAAGGGGAAAAACATGAGCTTTATTGAAGTAAACGAGGTAAGCAAGACTTTTCGGGTAAGTAAGCGTTCCGCAGGTATTCCGGGCATGTTAGCTAATCTGGTTGTTCCGAAATATGAAAAGAAAAAGGCGGTAAACAACATCAGCTTTTCCATTGAACAGGGAGAAATGGTCGGATTTATCGGTCCTAACGGCGCTGGGAAATCGACTAC
>JAIDPH010000168.1 GCA_029062885.1 Lachnospiraceae bacterium | reverse complement strand
TAGTATATCATTTTCGGATAAAATAAGAAAGGGATATCTTGCAATATATCCCTTCCTTTCCATTTAATTACATATGTTATTTGCATATTTTTTAGGTTATCAGATAATAATACATACCATTCCGCCATTACTATCGTTCACAATTTTTTGCATGGTTTCTTGCAATTTGGCCTGACTCTCCTCATTTATCATGGCAATTTTGCTGGATATTCCGTCATTTACGAGTTGTTCTATGGTTTTTCCGAAAATATTAGTCTCCCAAATGCCCTCATCGCTTGTTCCCGTATCGGTAATATATTGTATCAAATCCTTCGCCTGCATTTCCGTTCCTACGATGGGCGAGATTTCCGTTTCGATGCTCGCCTTAATCATATGGATGCTCGGACTTTCCGCTTTTATCTTCACACCGAACTTATTGCCCTGCTTTATGACTTCCGGTTTTTCCAGTACAATTTCCTCTTTATCTGGCATAACTACGCCATATCCCTTATAACGTACGGATTCCATAGCATGCAATACCTTCGTATATTCCCGCTTCATTTTCGCCATCTCTTTTAAAACAGATAACATCTGATATTCGCTAGTAATGGATTCTCCTACCAGCTCGCTTATCATCTCATAGTAATAAGTATCGTCCAAATCTAAAACAATTCTGACGCTGCCATCCGACATATTGATGCCGTCAAGTTTACACTTCTTAATATACTCACTTTCCAACTCAAAATTCGCTTTAGTAATATCTCTGACATTAGTAAGCTCGCCCATCAGCTTCTTAACCTGACAGATTATATCCTGCTTCATCTTGTGGTCATATGACAGCATTTCCACCCATTTAGGCATATAAAATTCTATCATCGTCAACGGGAACTCATATAAAATATTCTCCATGATACGATTGATATCATCCTGCTTTAACTGCTCGCAGTTGACGGGCATAACCGTAACCTGGTATTTCTCATTAATCTCATCCGCAATCTGCCTTGTTTCCTCCGCATAAGGCTTCGCTGAGTTAAGAAGTACAATAAAAGGTTTATGTATCTCCTGCAATTCCCTTATAGTCCTCTCCTCTGCCTCTAAGAAACTGCCTCTTGGCAATTCTCCGAAGCTTCCATCACATGTAACCACGATTCCTATTGTAGAATGGTCTTTGATTACCTTACGTGTTCCTATTTCCGCAGCCTTGGTGAAAGGAATCTCTTCTGCTGACCACGGTGTTTTAACCATCCTTTCTATATCTTCTTCCATGTGTCCTGCCGCACCGTCTACCATATAGCCCACGCAGTCTATCAGTCTCACTTTGACATTGATATCACCTTCCAGACTAATACGGGCGGCTTCTTTGGGTATGAATTTCGGCTCAGTCGTCGTAATCGTCCTGCCCCCCGCGCTCTGCGGCAATTCATCCTTTGCTCTCTCCTTCTCATGTTCATCTTCCATAAATGGCAGAACCAGTAAGTCCATAAATCTCTTAATAAAAGTAGACTTTCCGGTCCTAACAGGTCCAACGACGCCTATGTAAATCTCTCCCCCCGTCCTGTCCTGTATATCCTTGTATACCGCATACTCATTTCTGTTATTAATATCCATACAAAAACCCCTTCCATACTTAGTAATATGTATGTGGAAGGGATTATTTTTATGACTTATTTAATTCCTCTACATTTATTTCCCACTCTTACACTTATGAAAAATAATACAGTTCGGCTGCGGAACCTTTATTTCCTTTCCGTTCATAACAAGCAGTCCTTTTTCCAAATCCACGGTAAAGAATGTCATAGTATTAGTCTCATGATTTAGTGATACCAGATGCCTGTTATCAGGGAAAAGAACAGCGTCTTTGGGATAATCTCCACTGACCGGCAGACAAAGAATCTTCTCAAGCATACCCGATTCCTCATCTATCTTGTAGATAACCGCACTGTTATCTCCCGCATTAGAGCTTACCATATACTTAAAATCTGTTGAAATATTTAATGCACTGGCAGCAGAACCGCCTGCATGATAATCATTCAGAGTTGAAATAGTCTGAATTTTTTCAAACTCCGGATTGCCGTTTACTTCTTTATATGTATATACAGTAATATAGTTTTTTAATTCATGTACAATATACAGGAAATCTCCGTCTTGAGAAAACTTCATATGTCTGGGCGCTGACTCCTGCTCGCTTCTTATCATATCTATCTGGCTCAATTTTCCCGTCGTATGATTAAAGCGGTATACATTGACATGATCCATTCCCAAGTCTGCAGCACATAGATACTTGTTATCTCTTGTCATTTTTACACAGTTGATGTGAGGTCTGAAATTACGTTCAGCAATGCTTCCGAGACCTTTATGATATATTTCTTCCGTAATTTCACCAACTCCGCCGTCATCATTCAGTCTCAGCACCGTAATCTTGCCGTCGTGGTATCCGCCTACAAACAGAAATTTATCTTCATAATCCGTAGAAAGATAGCACCCTCTCATTCCGTTGATGCTTCCCTCATTAATTTCCTCTAAATCTCCCGTAGGAAGGATTTTGTATGCCTCTACGCCAAAATCGGTGATTGAATATAGGTATTTCTGATTATGGGAAGTAGTAATATAAGAGGAATTAGTAATCTTTACCTGATTCTTCTCCGTCATACGACCATTTTCCATATCGACATCATAAATTCTGATACCATACTGGTCTTTATCCCCTATCGTATAACTGGAAACATATGCTACGTACTTTTCCTGTTTCATACAAATGCCCTCCATTCACTTATTATATATCAAAATCATCGCCATCTTTTATATCAATATCAAACTTCATCTTATTTTCAGGAACTTCATATTGAAAATCCATTTCCCTTTTCTCATGCTTCTTTGGCAAAGGAAGCGGGTTTTCGATAAATCGCGGCTTTTCGGTAACTGCCGTGGTTACTGCTGAGCTATCTGTGACTTCTGCTATATTTTGTGTCTCTTCCGCTCCCGTTGTTTCTGTCGTAAGCTTAACATCTAAAATACAGCTCTGCTGAAGTCCGATACCTGCAAGAACACTCCAGATGAATATTGAAAATACCTGATATGGCAGTACTCCCATTCTTGCAAGCGGAGTCGGTGCAATTAACAGCATCAAGACTATCCACGGCGTAGCATTTTGAGTTTTTTCAGTATTCCAGAATGAAATCACTAAAAATACTGCAATAATGACCTTAACATAACATTCTATCAAAGAATATTCCGTCTGATAAAGCATGTAGTCGATTTGCAGATGCGACCTATATAATTCAAGCCACGCTTCTGTAATCTCCCTGTATGCCAATCTGCTTGCATAAGCATCCAGACCAAAGGCTCCCATGACTGTCAGACCAGCAGTTAAAACGGTAATAATTGTTAAAAAAAATGCAAATTTTGTTGTCAGAGATTTATTTTTTTCATTATCTTCTTTTATTTTGCGTACACCTGTTATTAGCCCCGGCAGTAAAATAAGCAATGTTACCGAAACCGCGTCTAAGTACGTCAGTGTACCAATAACTATTCCTGAAAATACTGCACCACAAATCGCTGTAATAGCGCTTAAACGGCCCCTGCAACACGATTTTACATAGCTTCCGACGGTAAGCATGCCTATCAGATACAACGCAAAAAACAAGCTCTCGGGTCCAATATTGAAAATCTGATTTGCATACACAGAAGAAATTGCCAGCATGAGCATTGTAATACCTGCGGCAATCCTCCCAGCCATTTTTTTCACGGTAAAATATGCCAACAGAAGCGTTACCATCTGAATAAAAATCTGTAGCCATACCGCTGCATCTTCAAAGAAAGATAATATAAGTGACAGGCACAGTATGTACAAATATGAAGCACCATGCAGTATAAGCTCTACATTTTCTCTGATATTACCGGAAGCTGCCAGGTAGTACTCCGTCGCTTCTGTCAAGCCCATGCCGTTATTCATATACAGCTCAAAACGATAAAAAAGGCCTGCACCACAGATGCAAAATACTGCAATTATCTCCCATATGATCGCCGCGCGCCGGCTTATCCTATACTTATTCCTAAGCTTTGAAGCAACTTTATTTATAAGAAGACAGCATGCTATGATTAATACGAGAACCAAAGCAACAAAGGCTATCATGTAATATACTGTTCCCGTGCCTATTTCATTTTTCCAGAATAGCACCGCATATATGGCTAACAATACTCCTGCAGCACATGTATACACTGCCCACAGCAAGTTACTTAACCATGTTCTTTTATATATCATCAAACCTGCTCCTATATTTGATTTAAAGCCTGCTCCAAGTCTTCTATTATATCCTTTACATTCTCAATCCCGACAGAAAGACGAATCAAATCAGGTGCAACGCCGGCTTCTTTAAGCTGTTCGTCGTTCATCTGTCTGTGTGTATGGCTAGCCGGATGCAGAACACAGGTTCTCGCATCAGCAACATGCGTCACAATTGCGGCAAGCTTAAGCTTATCCATCATATCTGATGCGGCTTTTCTTCCGCCTTTGAGTCCAAAAGAAATAACACCACAAGTACCCTTAGGCATATATTTCTGTGCCAGCTCATAGTATTTATTGCTCTTAAGTCCAGGATAGTTCACCCAGGCAACTTTTTCATGCGATTCCAGATATTCCGCTACTTTCTGCGCATTATAACAGTGCCTCTCCACGCGAAGCGGCAGGGTCTCAAGCCCTACATTCAGCAAAAATGCATTCTGCGGCGACTGTATGGAGCCTAAATCCCGCATAAGCTGGCTTGTTGCTTTAGTAATGTATGCAGCTTTTCCGAATTTCTCTGTATATGTAATTCCATGATAGGATTCATCCGGTGTACAAAGCCCCGGAAACTTCTCAGGATATTTTGTCCAGTCAAAATTACCGGAATCCACGATACAGCCGCCTACCGACATAGCGTGTCCATCCATATATTTCGTAGTAGAATGTGTGACGATATCAACCCCCCATTCAAACGGATTGCAGTTAATCGGCGTTGCAAATGTATTGTCTACAATAAGCGGCACCTGATGACTGTGCGCAAGCTTCGCAAATTTCTCAATATCAAGTACAACCAGAGCCGGATTCGCAATTGTCTCGGCAAATACGCACTTTGTATTCTCCTTAAAAGCCTTATTCAATTCATCTATATTCGCATCAGGATCGACGACAGTACATTCAATGCCCATTTTTTTCATTGTACAGGTCAAAAGATTAAATGTGCCGCCATATACTGTCGAAGACATCACCACATGGTCACCCGCTTCACAGATATTAAACACGGCATAATAGGTCGCTGCCTGTCCGGAAGATGTAAGCATAGCTGCCACACCGCCTTCAAGTTCACAGATTTTGGCTGCTACATATTCATTGGTAGGATTCTGCAGTCTTGTATAGAAAAATCCACTTTCCTCTAAATCAAACAATTTTCCCATCTGTTCTGACGAATCATATTTAAAAGTCGTACTCTGATAGATTGGCAACACCCTCGGTTCGCCATTTTTCGGTTTCCAGCCCGACTGTATGCATATTGTTTCCTTTTCATACTGCTTTCCCACTTATATATCCTCCCTTTTTAATACCCAAAGTTTAGTCATTATAAACAAGATAAGGGGCGATTTCGCTTGCGGTGAGCCCCGTTTTTGTTTATAATGGCTAAACTCGCCGCATTAATCACTCACTCCAGTTATGATATACTGCCTGCACATCATCATCTTCCTCAAGAAGATCCAAAGTTCTTTGCAGATTCTTAACTGCAGTCTCGTCAGTAAGTTCTACCCAATTCTGGGGAATCATGGAAACTTCGGAAGATGCCATCTTGATACCCGCATCCTCTAACGCTTTCGTTACGGTCTCCAAATCATCCGGTGCCGTATAGATTTCAAAGCTATCCTCTTCTTCGGAAAAATCCTCCGCGCCGGCATCTAATGCCGTCATCATAACATCATCCGCTTCCATATCACATTCTTCTCTGTCTATGATGATAAGTCCTCTTTTGTCAAACATAAAAGAAACACAACCCGGAGTGCCGACATTACCCTGTCCTTTGGTAAAGGCGCTCCTTACATTTGCTGCTGTCCTATTGGTGTTATCAGTCAGCGCGTCAACAATTATAGCGATACCATTAGGACCATAACCCTCATAGGTAACATATTTATAATTAACGCTTCCATTGTCTCCTGCCGCTTTCTTGATTCCTCTTTCTATTGTATCATTCGGCATATTGTTAGCTTTCGCTTTAGCGATAATCTGTGCTAATTTGAAGTTATTGTTCGGGTCAGGTCCGCCGTCCTTAACCGCAACTGCAATTTCCCTTCCAAGAATTGTAAAAATCTTTCCTTTTGCAGCATCATTTTTTTCTTTCTTATGTTTAATATTTGCAAATTTTGAATGTCCTGACATTTCAGTAACACTGCTCCTTTCTCAGTCTGTGACTTATTGCTTTATCATGTTATTTTATCATTTCTTTTCTGTTTCTTCAACCATCTGGGCATTTTTTTCTTCGTCCGGCTCCGTTTCAGGTATTTTGGATGCGCTCACACTCTGAACCATAAGATTTTTGGCTTCAAGAATTTTAAATAGATACCCTTTATATTGAAATTCATATTCTTCGCCATCTTCCGGAATATGCTCAAGCCTTGAAATCACAAAACCGTTGACTGTGTCAAAAACTTCCTCTTCCATTGTTATTCCGAGCTGCTCTGACAATTCATCAAGCGGCATCATACCGTCAATTATATATTCATTCTGACCGTTTTCCTTAATATAGCTTTCTTCTTCGTCGTATTCATCCTGAATCTTTCCGACAATTTCCTCCAGGATATCTTCAAGTGCAAGCAATCCCGCCGTTTGTCCATACTCGTCTATGACGATTGCCATCTGAATTTTCTCATTCTGCATTGTTTTAAGCAGATCATCAATCTTCCTTGTCTCGGTAATGAAGAACGGCTCTCTGAGCAGCCCCTTGATTTTTCCGATAGGTTTTCCTGACATCTTATCATTCATCTGCATACGCATGACATCCTTTAGATGCAGGATTCCTACTATATGGTCAATCGTTCCGTCATAAACAGGAAAACGGCTGTTATGCTCATTAATGATAAAAGCCGCTGCCTCCTGCAATGTCATGTCGCTATCAATCGCAATCATGTTATTACGGTTGATCATTATATCCTTTGCTTCCTTTTCACCATATTCAAAAATATTCGTAATCATCTCTGCTTCACTTTCAAGCAGTACTCCCTGCTCATGCCCGACACTAATCATGGAACGGATTTCTTCTTCCGTAACATCCGCCGTCTCATCAAGTCCCTTTATGCCAAACACCTGCAGAATCCCTCTGGCAGTTATTGAAATAAATCCTGTAAACGGCGCTGCAATGCGTACAAAAAGATACACCGGCGTAATACAAAGACTAATCCATGCATCGGGATATCTTGACGCAGCCTTCCTTGGGATGAGCACGCCGAAAGTCAGTACTATGTATAACATACATACCGTAACAACGATTGCGGTAAGTACTACAAAACATTCTATCTGCCATTTAGCATTCCAACCCATAATTTTGATAACAGTAACAAAAATCAATGAGCAGAAATAATTATATAAACGTACTAAAAGGAACGCTCCAAGCAGCATATTAATCATCACAATCCCAAGCTGCACTGCATTTGAGTACTTAGCCGGATTGTCTATCAAATACTGCAGCCTTTCGGCCTTTTTATCAGGCTTTTTTTCATTATCATCCGCGTCAGCGTTTGACCGGTTCTGCAGTGCAGCGTTAAAACCGTAAAACATCATTTCCAAAATTAAAAGAGCTAAAAATACCAGCACCATGCCAATATCAATCATGTTAATAACCTTACCCTTTCTCAGTCAGTACATCCATACTATTCTTATGTATCAAGCTCAAGACTGACCATTAGACCTGTATTAACTTCTTTCATAATTTCCTTATCCAGATGGCAGACTCTGTCCTTCAATCGCTTCTTATCAATAGTACGAAGTTGCTCCAAAAGAATCACCGAGTCCTTCACCATATCATATTTATTTGCATTTAACTCTATATGCGTAGGCAGCTTCGCCTTATTCATCTTGGAGGTAATCGCCGCACAGATTACGGTCGGGCTATGCTTATTTCCGACATCGTTCTGAATAATCAATACCGGCCTGACGCCCCCCTGTTCTGAGCCGATTACCGGTCTTAAGTCAGCATAATAAATATCTCCTCGTCTCATATCAAACACTTCCTTCAATCAATCCAGCAATTCTAAGTAACAGCAATAGTATTGCCAATTTCTCTGAAGGTATACGCATAAATCATTTATCAATCCGCTTTTGTATCAATAACTTCACCATTCTTTATATAAACTCTCGGAATCCTCTGTCCAAGATTGCAGGCAAACTCATAATTAAACCTGCCGGAAAGCTCCCCCAGCTCTTCCAATGTAATCTGAGCATCTCCATCCTGACCAATCAGGGTGACTTCATCACCTTCTTTAGCTTCCGGAATATCATCTATGCATACCATAAACTGATCCATACAGACTCTTCCAAGAATAGGCGCCTGCTTTCCATGAATCAGGACATATCCTTTATTTGAAAGGCTTCTCGGATAACCGTCACCATATCCTACCGGAATGGTGGCTATACGCATTTTTTTATCTGTTACATATGTGCCGCCATAGCTGACCGGCACACCCTTTTCCACCTGTTTGATATATACGATATAGCTCTTTAACGACAATGCAGGCTTAAGAGACACAATATCCCTCTTAACCTCACTTGACGGCCACAATCCGTATATAATGATCCCTGCACGCACCATATCCATATTGGCATCTTTTAACTCTATGACGCCTGCACTGTTCGAACAGTGCTTCACCGGAATTTTGTATCCGAATTCAGATTCTATCCGGCGCATGAATCCGTTTATCCTATCAAGCTGCATATTTACCGATTCCTTATCCTTTTCATCGGCTCTTGCAAAATGTGTAAATACGCCTTCTATCTCAATATTTTTATATGACAGCGCTTTTTTCACGAAGCTTAGTCCACTATCATCCGGAAATATACCGATTCTTGACATACCTGTATCAACCTTAATGTGAACTTTAGCTTTCTTGCCAAGTGCGGCTGCCCGTGAATCAAGTTCTTCCAGCATATCGTATCTAAACACTGTCTGCCTGATTTCTTTTTCAATCAGTTCATCATAACAGCACGGAAAACTGTATCCCAGAATCAGTATTGGCTTTCTAATCCCCGACTGATGTAGACGAAGTGCTTCATCCGCCGTCGCCACGCCATAACCGAATACATAATCAAGCTGCTCTAACTCCATTCCAATTCTGACAGCTCCATGTCCGTATCCGTCTGCCTTAATGATACCCATTATCTTCGTATCGGGAGCAATATTTTGCTTAATCTGCTCCAGATTATAAAGAACGGCATCCAAATCCACTGCCGCATATACCCTCTGGTAATTATCCATCATGTTAAAGCTTTGTTTCCTTTCTCCTGATGTTATTTATACTCATCAATCTTTTTAATCAATTCCTGCAGTTTATCTATAATATCAGTCGCTGTCATACTGCGTTCTCCACAACAAGCCGACGCCATATCACCCGCAAAACCATGCAGACAGACTCCCATAACTGCAGCTTCTTTAGCTTCCATTCCCTGTGCAAGCAGACCGGTAATAATTCCTGCCAGTACGTCACCGGAACCTGCCGTCGCCATTCCGGCATTACCTGATGTATTGATAAATTCTTTTTCTGCATCCGGACATGCCACAATTGTTCTTGCATCCTTACAGACTACAATACAATGCATACTATCGGCAAGTTTTTGTGGGTATTTGGTCAGATTCTCAGACACTTCCTTAACGCTGCATCCGTATAATCTTGCAAATTCCCCCAGATGGGGAGTCAGAATAATCTTTCTGTTTACAGGCTTATCTATCATATCCGCAAGTATATTCAAACCGTCAGCATCTATTACAATTGGAAGGCTGCTCTCATTCAGGCACTTATTGAGCATCCATACGGCTTCACTGCCCGTTCCGATTCCGGGTCCAATAAGAATGCAGTCTGCCCATGATAGAGACTTCTCAAATTCTTCCTCAAAATCGAAATTCTCACCATAAACTGTAAGCATCGCTTCCGGCAGGGCTTCCAGTATGACATCCCGATTCTTCTGCGAAGTCACGATTTTAACCATGCCTGCTCCCATCCTGAAAACACTTCTGCCTGTCATAACAGCCGCGCCACACATAGAATCACTGCCGGCAATCACCAGAACTTTGCCGAATGTTCCTTTATTGCCATCAGGTCTTCGCATAGGAAGCCTTATATCATCTATTGAGTCATAAGTATACCAATACGGCTTCTTTCCCAAAAAACTGCGTTCATCAATTCCCATCTGTCCGCATATGATTTTACCACAATATCCTGCTCCGGGATAGAGAATTTCCCCAAGTTTAATAAATCCATAAGAAACAGTCAGATTCGCACGGACTGCACATCCGAGGATATGTCCTGTACCGGCATGAATGCCTGATGGAATATCTATGGAACATACATAACTGTCCATTTCATTAATCTTTAAGACAGCTTCCTTGTATATTCCCTCTATATCTCTTGATAACCCGATACCAAAAACTGCGTCGATTACTATATCATATTCACTTTCCGGAATTATGTCATAAGGCTCATACCCATATCCTTCCAGAATTTTAAGCTGCAATGCAGTTTCTTTGCTGAAATTTTCACGATTTCCAAGCAGGGTAAAATCAACCTTGCATCCTTGCAGCATCAAAAGTCTGCCGACTGCAATCCCATCACCACCGTTATTACCACAGCCCGAAACAACTAACACCCGATACCCTGCATCGCCCATTTCCCTTCTTAAATGTTCCACAGTCGCAAGCGCAGCTCGTTCCATTAACACAATTGACGGATAGTTAAAATATTCTATTGTATTTTTATCATATTGCTTCATTTCAGACTGTGTTACAAGATACTTCATTTTAATCCTCTTCTTCTAAGTATTCAGTTCCCTTTGAATCTTCTTCATTATTCCCGTCCGGATTATATTTCATATCAAAAAGCTCTATCACATCTGCCCCGAATATATCATGCATATATGAATACAGTTCATTGTTCTGCGCTTCTTTTTCCTGCTTGCGAACCATTCTTTTCTTTAATTCACGGCGCACATTTCTTATCCATTCATTGATTGTGCTGAGTTCTTTTGTATTTTCCTGCAGCTTCTTGTAACAGCTTTCCATAGTCGCAAGCATCAACTTTTTATTGGTTCTGTCAATTTCCCTTGGCAGCTCCAGCATCTCTTCTTCATAATCCTCAAGTTTTTCATTACATTCCTCTATAAGCCGTTTATGCTCATCCATCTGCTTATTAAGCCTCTTACTGTCAGGTGACTGCATCAGACCGTCAGCAATCACCATAACTTCATTCATAAGAGTTTTCTTTATTTTCTTAATATCCTTACTCTCAGTATTAACTTTGCCCTGCCGTTTTATCAAATCATTCAGCCGCTCTTCTAATACTTTGATTTCATGCGTGGTATCAGCATGGTTAAAAATCTTATGCCACTTATTGTCCAGAATCAAAACCGGGATTTTTTTCCCTTCAAGCGCATTTTTAAAAACATCTTCTTTTTTTGACATGCAATCATATCCTTCCATCAGTCAGGTAAAACATTACTTCTTGTAATAGAATATCACTTATCCGCGTTGCAAACAAGCATTTTCATTCTTCCCCTTGACTATAAAACAGCCTGTGATATAAAATTGTCTGTAGCGTGTAATATTATGCAGATTAAGGAGCATTCACATGATACTTTCAGTTAGCAATATACATAAATCTTTTAATGAAGTTCCGGTTTTACAGGATGTATCATTTCATATCGAAGCACATGAAAAAGCTGCCATAGTTGGTATTAATGGCGCCGGTAAGACTACGCTTCTGCGTATCATCATGGGAGAACTTCCTGCCGATACAGGAACAGTTACCTTCTCCAAAGGCTTATCCATTGGATATCTTTCCCAGCATCAGGCAGTGTCCGGCGAAAATACAATCTATGATGAAATGTTATCCGTCAAACAAAATATTATTGAACTGGAACAGCAGATACGTTCTGCCGAATTGCAGATGAAAACTGTTTCCGGTAAAGAACTCGAAGATTTAATGGAAACGTACTCCAGACTGACCCACGCTTTTGAAGCAGGCGGCGGTTATTCATATAAGAGTGAGCTGACCGGTGTTTTGAAAGGTCTTGGATTTGAAGAAAGTGAGTTTTCCAAATCGGTTGATACGCT
>JAIDPH010000167.1 GCA_029062885.1 Lachnospiraceae bacterium | reverse complement strand
TATGTATTGTCTATAATGTAATTAAAAGTAGGGCGTATTTTATGGATATTTGGCTCTATTTGTGTTTTTCTAAATGAAGACGAAATAAATTATGTCGAATCTGAATCATAAAAATACAATAGCTAAAAGGTAAATAGCATTTGCTAATAAGTATAAAGAAGGAGCGTATAACATGAAACTAAAACAAATAATTATAAGTTTACTTGAAACAGACATGTACAAATTTTCTATGGGACAGGTAATATTTCACCAGTTCTCAGATTATAAAACAACCTGGTCTTTTAAGTGCCGTAATAAAGATGTGTTCTTTACTGCTGAGATGGTAGAAGAGATTAAGGAGCAGATTAAAGCCTATTGTAATCTTAGATTTACTGAAGATGAACTTCAGTATCTGGATAATATCCTTTGGATTAAAGGAAGTTACATAGACTTTTTGCGTTTGTGGCAGCCGCGTTTTGATGATTTCAATATAACTACTGATGCAGAATGCGGACTAGCGATTGAGACCAAAGGAACATGGCTTAATACCAGTATGTATGAGATTCCGGTGTTAGCCATAGTGAACGAGGTTTATTTCAGAATGGCTTATGACTATAGTCATCTGATTAAAGTATTTAACGAAAAACTTGAAGAGAAGGTTGGGTGGCTGGAGATTCATCAAAGCAAGTATCACATTTCTTCTTTCAGTGAGTTTGGCCTCAGACGCCGGCTTTCAGCAGAAGCGCAGGAAATGGCAGTAAAGAGACTTGCTACAGCCAAGTACAGCAGTTCTACTTTTGTAGGTACTTCAAATGTATATCTTGCAATGAAAAACGGATTGAAGCCAACCGGTACTCAGGCACACGAATACATTATGTGTGTAGGACAGGGTAATCATAAGCATAATCCGGCATATTCAAATTGGTATGCTATGGAGTCATGGGTGAAGGAGTATGGTATTCTAAATGGAACCGCTTTAACCGATACTATCACCACGGACTGTTTTTTGAGCGATTTTAATCTTACATATGCTACGCTGTTCAGCGGAGTAAGACATGACAGCGGTGACCCATATGAATGGGGAGATAAGATAATAAAGCATTATGAAGAATTAGGAATAGATCCACAAACTAAAACTTTGCTTTTCAGTGACAGCCTGAACTTTGAAAAGGCAGACAAGATTTTCCGTTATTTCCAGGGAAGAGCAAAAGTTGCATTCGGAATAGGTACATACATTTCTAATGACACTGATGTTGAACCTTTAAATATCGTTATGAAGGTTACGAAATGTAACGGTCAGGATGTAGCTAAATTATCTGATATAGAAGGAAAGGGTATGTGTAAAAATCCTGAGTATGTAGAATATTTACAGAGATGCATTAATTGGAGGATGAGTAATAAATAGTAGCAAAAGGAGCTAAAATTATGTCGCTTGCATTTCGATTGTCCGTCGTCGTTTTTGTTTATATTCTGGTGGGGCTTGCCATGTTCTGGCTAAGTGTCGGAATTGTCGGAAAGAAAGTAAGAGTTCGTCCTTTTCTGATTTATGCGGTTTGTTCCGGCGTGTCCTATCTTTTGAGTTTTTATATATCATTCTGGCTGTTTGGTGAGGAAACGATTTTCGCTGATTTATATCAAGTACTGCATTATGTCGTATGTTATACGATAGAAGCGGCGGCACTGGGAGTGGTAATCCGGAAATGTTATGATATTCCTTTTGTGCAGGGAATGACGGCGTCAATGCTGAGCCATTTTATTATTTATACGGCTGACAATGTAGTGGGGCAGGCGGCATCGACTTACAGCCCATTATTTGACAGAAAGCATTTCTATACATTTATTACTATCGTTCTACCTAAATTATGGGCGTTTTTCATCGCATTTGTGGTAGCGTATGTTTTGCGAAAGAGTGGGTTTTACCGTTATTTTGCCTCACTTTTTTCAAGTAGATTGAGAATCGCGCTGTTTATGGCTGTAAGCTTCTTTCTGATGTTTGCCTGGGAGATAATTGACTATTTCTATCCGAATGCAGAGCCAAACGCATTGTATGCTGTTTTCTTTTTCTCACTGATAACTGTAGTCTTATTGTGGGTACAGTTTATGGCGATGTACACCGCCGGGCAGGAAAAGATACATATGCAGGAAGAGACGATTTCACAGCAGCAGGCGCATATGGAATTGCTGGAGGAACTTCAGCAGGAAATCCGTGCGTTCAGACACGATGTAACAAATCTTTTCTCGGGGCTGACCTTACAGGCGCAGGAAGGCGATCTGGACGGCATACAGGAATTTATGAGAAAGACTAGCAGTTATTTCGATGAAAAGCTGGGTAATGAGATTAAGCAGATGGATTGTCTGAATAATATACGGCTATATCCCGTACGGAGCCTGCTTACCGCTAAGCTGGCGGCGATGCGTCAGAAACATATTCAGAGTGCGCTGGAAGTGCTCTATCCGGTTCAGGAGAAACAAATTATGGAGACCGCGGATATTTTGCGGGGGCTGGGTATTCTCATTGATAACGCCATGGAAGCCGTTCCCGGTAAGGACGGACAAATTCGCCTTGTCATGCTGCAGGAAGAAAAAGAACTTTATATAGCGGTTGTCAATAATTATGAGTCGGAACCGAATTTAAATGCGTTGTCTGAGAACGGTTATACTACTAAAGGAAGCGGTCACGGTACAGGGCTTTCAAGTTATCGCAAGATTATATCCCGCTATCCCGGCTGTGTTACGAGGACATACCTGAAAGATGGATTTTTCATACAGGAACTTCGTGTGCCGGCTGCATAAAAAGGAGTGATTGCTATGATACCGGTATATATTTGTGACGATGAGCAGGTAATCAGTGAGCGCCTTAAGAAAATCATTTCAGACCAGATCATGATTCTGGATGGCGATATGGGTCCGGTGAGGGTGGCGGATGCGCCTGCGAAGCTGTTGGAATTACAGAGACAGGATACGGTACCGGCAATCTATTTTCTGGATATTGATTTTCCCGGGCAGATCAGCGGTCTTGCGTTGGCTCAGGAACTGAGACGCTATGACCCTAGAGGATTTATCGTGTTTATAACGGCGCATGGCGATCTGGCGTTTGAGACATTCCGTCTGAGGCTGGAGGCTCTGGATTATATTGTAAAAGGAGATTACAGCACAATGTCAGTGCGGGTGCGCGACTGTCTTGTCAGTATACAGGAGCGTCTGCGTGACGAACCTTCCGGACAGGGAAGGTATTGTACGCTGAAATTATTTGATACGGTGCGGCATATTCCACTTAAGGATATTTTATATTTTGAGGCATTAGGGTACAAACATACACTGCGTCTGCATCTGGTGAATGAGCTGCTGGAGTTTAACAGCAGTCTTGACCACTTCGGGGAACAGCTCGGAGAAGGATTCTGGCGGTGTCATAGGGGATTTCTGGTAAATCGGGAGCATATAAGGGCAGTACATCTGAAAGAGCAGCTCGTGGAGCTGGATACAGGGGAGAAATGTCCTCTGTCCCGTAAGGCAAAATCGGAGTACAATGCAGTTCGCGAAGCCAAATGAACAGTTTACGAAAGAAATGTGTTACAGGTAAGAAGCGTTGCTATAATGAGTTCAACATCAAACAAAAGGAGCGTGACCATTATGGCAAATACAAAAAGAATGAACCAGATTTTAGAGAAAATGGGATTTGAGCCGGAGGAAGGTAAGATGATAGTTGTATCCTACGCACCGGAGAATTTAAGCGATATGATAGCAAAGCTTCTGGGGGCTATTTTCCAATCTTTTAACTTCTTTGCACTTTCTTTCTGCAAAGAATCTATTGTACTGATTCCGTTTTCAACCTACTGTGCGGATGTAAAGAAGGAAGCAGTTGTTAAGAAGGAAGGAATTCTGGAATTACCATATTCCTCTATCCGCAGCGTGGAAGTGTCGGAAACAGGATTGAATTACCGCATTGATATACGGCTTGAGGATGAGGTAATCTCACTGTCGGCGCAACAGGCGGAGTTAAGCCATCTGAGAATGTCATGGATGTATAGTATGGAAGATTGGACTTTCGTTAACAGCTGGCATAAGAATAATTTGAAAGGAACGCTGAAAGCGTTAAAAGAAATCGGAACTGATGAATGATAAATATAAAGGAAGGGCATGAATACATGTCCTTCCTTTATTATAAGAGTTATGTTTATAATCCTACATTACTAAGTCCTTTTTACGTAAACGTTTGTCTATGAATGCTTCGAACTCGTCCTGAGAAATCGGTTTGGAGAAATAGTATCCCTGCTGAATCTCACAGCCTATCTCGGACAGGTAATTACTTTGTTCAAGAGTCTCTACACCTTCGCAAAGAGAAGTAATTCGAAGCCTTTTAGCCATGTCTATAACACATGAAATAATAATCTTGTCGTTTTCTTTCAGGTGTTCTTCCGCATCTTCGTCTTTTAAGAAAACCCTGTCCAGTTTGATTATATCAATCGGAAGCCTGCTTAAAAGGTTCAAAGAAGAGTAGCCGGAACCAAAATCATCCATCGATACCCTTGCGCCCATGGCATGAAAACCTTCAACTAATTTAAGAGCTTTATCGGTATTTTCAATGTAAATGCTTTCTGTCAGTTCGAATTCTACCATTTTAGGAGGAATCTGGTATTCGTCATAGAGAGATTTTATATATGACAGAATCTCCATCTTCTGCATATGGACTCTGGATACATTGACAGAAATTGGTACTATAGGCTTGTTTTCACGTATCCGACGGCTGATAAACTTAAATACCTCACGGTATACAAAGTAATCCAATTCAACTATCTGACCGCTGCGTTCAATTAACGGTATGAATTCATCGGGATAGATGAAACGCCCGTCCGGTTTCTGCCAGCGAATCAATGCTTCTGCACCTGTGACCGTTAAAGAGTCGGTTTCGATTTTAGGCTGATAATATACCTTGAGTTCGCCGTCCTCGATTGCTTCTGATAAGCTGGAGGTAATTTCAACTTCTTTCTTGATACTGTCAAGCATTGTATGTTTGAACAAAACGCAGCATTCCTGATCCAGTGCTTTTGCGATTTTCCTTGCCAGGTTGGCGTTAGAAACGGCTGTTGCTGCATCTATTTCTTTATCAACATTGGATATAATGGCGATACCTGTGCATAATTTCAGCTTTGCATCCAGATATTTTCTTTGAAGTTTATTTTCAAGATCAAGATTTGTCTGATGTATTAATTCTCTGAAATCACTGTCGGAAGTTTCTTCCCGTAACAGTGATGCCGTAACGATATTATCAGAATAAACTCTTGCTGCACACAATACAAATGAGTTGTTTGTAGTCGTCAGGTGAACGAACTCCTTTAACAGCATATCGCCGCGCTGATAGCCGTATGTGTCATTAATATACTTGAAATGTTTGATATCAGTATAAACGATGGCAATACGTCTTTCTCCTATTTTGGCAATCTCTTTGTCCAATTTTGCCAAAAAATCTTCATATCTGTCCAATCCTGTTAAAGTGTCCCTTGCATGTGCCATAATAAAAATTACGACCTTTCTACGTGAATAAGTCAATATGTTAGCAATTTATGAGTGTATGTAATATTTATGTAACAATAGTTTACATTTTTTGGTGGCGTATGTCAATAAATATATGGATAAAATTGCTATAAATTTACCACGAATTGTAGTTAATTTATAT
>JAIDPH010000166.1 GCA_029062885.1 Lachnospiraceae bacterium | reverse complement strand
AATGAGTATGTTGTCTTGCAGTACAGCCTGACTCCGCAATATCATTCTGCATTTTTAAGAGAACACTTCATAGAACCACAGAACCTGATGACAATTATGGTTATTCTGGGTGGAACAGCAATTATAATACTGCCCTCCTTACGTTTCGGGAAAAAAATAAAAGGTAAAATGCAGCCTGTAATGAATGCAGTAGAGAACATCAAGAATCGGAATCTGGAATACGAAGTGACTTATTCCGGGATAAAAGAGCTTGATGATTGTCTGTCATCCATAGATGATATGAGAATAGCGCTGAAAGTTTCTCTGGAACAGCAATGGAAAACCGAACAGGATAAAAATAGACAAATGTCTGCACTGGCACATGATATAAAAACCCCTCTTACCGTTGTGAGAGGAAATGCAGAGCTGCTATCTGAGATGGAACTGGCAGACGAACAGAAAAATATGACTGCTTATATCATAAACAGCACAATTCAGATACAAAATTATGTACAAAAATTAATAGACATGACTAAATCTGTAGACGGCTATCCAAGCATGCCCGAAAAAGTGATAACCAAAGACCTTCTTGGTGATATAAGAAAACAAACTTCAGGATTGGCAGAAGTTTATCACCATAAAATCAACTGGAAAGAGCAATGGAACAGCGAAACAGTAAATGTTATGTATGATCAGGTGGTAAGGGCTGTTATGAATATTATTCAAAACGCAGCAGAGCATACAAGGGAAGGCGGAACAATAAATATCTATATTGAAGAAAAGAATGAGAATCTAATATTTACTGTAGAGGACACCGGTAATGGATTTACAAAAGAGGCATTAATGCATGGAACAGAACAGTTTTTTATGGATGATACGAGCCGAAGCGGCGAATCGCATTACGGCATTGGATTATTTTTTGCAAAAACAGTAGCTGAAAGACATGGTGGAAGGATATTACTCTCAAATTCGGAAGAAACCGGCGGAGCAAAAGTGGAGATTTGCTTTTGTATAAGATTCTGCTATGATAATAAATGTAATACAAAAAGGAAAGAAAGCCGAGCATATGAAATACACACACCAAACCCAATATTATGAGACAGACCAGATGGGGATTATCCATCATTCCAACTATATCCGCTGGATGGAGGAAGCGCGTATTGCATACATGGATTATCTGGGCTTTCCCTATAAAAAAGTAGAGGAATGCGGAATCATAAGTCCCGTACTGAGCGTTCAGTGTGATTATAAATCTATGACACATTTCGGAGAAAGAGTAAGCATCGAAGTAAAACTCACTTCTTTTAAGGGCGTGAAATATGAAATATCCTATGTAATGCGCGATGAAGAAACACAGGAAATACGTGCAACCGCTTCATCCCAGCATTGCTATCTGAAAAAGGACGGACATCCTGTCAATATTAAAAAAGAGCAGCCTGCATTATATGAGAAAATTCTATGTGCCCTGAAGGAAGATAATTATGAAAAGCGAAATTAAAGCAGCATTTAACGATCAAGTCACAGAGCATGAAATGAAAAACAGACATCTGTCCCGTCAAATTGCCACAGAAGGAATTGTCCTTTTAAAAAATGACGGTACTTTACCTTTGAATGAGTCTTGCACAAAAATTGCGCTATATGGCAATGGAGGCAGGCGAACCATCTACGGCGGAACAGGCTCAGGTGAGGTAAATTCAAGAGAACAGGTCAGCATCGAACAAGGACTGTTAAATGCAGGAGTCCAAATCACTACTAACGATTGGCTCAATCGTTATGAAAGCCAGTGGATAGAGGGCAAGCAGGCATACATCAAAGAAGGAAAAGCTAAGCTTAAGAAGATAAGTACCGTAATACTGGCAGAGCTTATCTCATCGGAATATGAATACCCTTTCGGAGATGAGATAAGTGAAAACGATATCATAAAAAGTGACACAGACACCTGCATTTATGTAATATCCAGACAGTCCGGTGAGGGAAAAGACCGAACCCTGACAGAAGGAAGTTATTATCTGTCACAAATAGAATTAACGAATATCAAAAAATGTGCGGCAGCCTACCAAAAGTGTATTGTAATTATAAATACAGGTGCGCCCATCAGCATAGGCGAACTTCATGGCATGGAAGGTGTTCATGCCATAGTATACATGTCACAACTGGGTATGGAGAGTGGAAATGCCCTTGCAGATATCCTTTTCGGACATGAAACTCCGTCAGGGCATTTGGCAGCAACATGGGTAAAGTCCTATGATGATATACCTTCAGGAAGAGAATTTGGTGCAAATGTAAGCAATACCAATAATATAAGTTATAGCGAAGGGATTTATGTGGGTTATCGCTATTACCATACACATCATATAAAAACGCAATATCCTTTCGGGTTTGGTTTGTCATACACGAATTTTACGACACATTTCGAGAAAGTATTTCAGAATGAGAAAGAAATACGCTGCATAGTGACGATTATAAATAGCGGCAGTAAGTATTCCGGTAAAGAGGTCGTGGGAATCTATGCAGAAGGACCCGCCACTGAAACAGACAGGCCAAAAAAACAATTGATTGCCATAGGCAAGACAGAAAAACTAATGCCACTGGAAAACCAGCAGTTGGAAATACAAATCCCAATAGAAAGATTCAGTATTTTTTCCGAATCGCGCGGAAAGACCATTATAGAAGCCGGCGTGTATAAACTCTTTGCCGGAACAAATGTCGATACATGTGAATTTATAACCAGCGTCAATATAGAAAAAGAAATTATCTGCTATGACCATACTAAATCAGCACCGGTCAAGAGTTCAGAAGAAACTACTATTCCAAAAGAAATACAAAAGTTATTGGAGAATATGCATGCAAAAGACTTGATTGAGCTATGTGTTGGAAACGGCCTGTTCTTAGATGGCAAAGGAAATGTTGTACCGGGTTCTGCGGGAAGTACGTCAACGAAGTTTTTAAACCGAGGGGTTCCAAATGCAGTGATGTGTGATGGTCCTGCCGGTATACGTCTGTCCAGACGTTCTACCATAAACAAAAATGGGAAAATCAAGCCACTGGATTACCCATTATCTTTGTATGAACTGTTACCTGATTTTATCAGCAGATTAATAATCGGAAATCCTGATAAAGGTACTATTATTTATCAATTCGTAACAGGATTCCCCGTGGCTACTGCAGTTGCACAGACTTGGAATACCGCCTTGGCACATGAAATGGGCGAAGCCGTTGGAAAGGAAATGCAGGAGTATGGAATTGACTGCTGGCTCGCGCCGGCGCTCAATATTATTCGTAATCCGCTTTGTGGAAGAAATTATGAATATTATAGTGAGGATCCTGTACTGTCAGCCTATATGGCTTCAGCAGTAACAAAAGGCGTGCAGAAAATTCCCGGCAGATATGTAACGCTGAAACACTTTGCATGTAACAACCAGGAAACCAACCGCTATTACATGTCATCCAATCTATCCGAAAGAACATTACGCGAAATTTATTTAAAGGGATTTGAAATTGCAGTAAAAGAAGCCCACCCAAAAGCAATAATGACGGCCTATAACAAAATCAATGGTACTTATGCGGCAGAAAATCGGGAATTACTTGAAAATATCTTGAGACGTGAATGGAGTTTTGATGGACTTATTATGACAGATTGGCTGTCTGTAGGTAAAGACAGAGCGGATGAAGCAGCGTCAATCTCTGCCGGTATAGACTTGATTATGCCCGGCAGCAGAAAAAATAAGAAGAAACTGTTTAGAGAGTACAAAAATGGAGCAGTCAAAATAGAATCACTTCGCAGAGCAGCTGCCAATGTATTGCGTATGGTTCAAAAGCTGTGATGCGGATTTCCGAAAGTGAAAAGCACAGGGCATTTTTTAAGTATCAATGCCCTCTTATATCCAATTCATGAAAAACAGTGTTATTGTCGCCCCATGAATAAACTATATAATAATTATCGCCTTCAATATCTGTTTTAAACGTCAGGCCGGTATGCTCTTTCATGATTATAACATCTGTATTTATTTGATTTTCGACTATACAATTCCATTCATTTTCTGCATATCCTTTATAGTATTCTTTTAATTCCTCTAGGGAGAGTTCGCTTTTAATCAGAACAGCACCAATATATTGCATTCCATTACCATTTCCAATTAATTTCCCGGCTTTATATATCGACTCGATACATTCAGTGTTATCTGGGAGCGGCAAATCTGCGAGTTCATCTGCCGTTTTCTTCGCCATATTATCATTTACAATAGGTGCAGCTACCAAAACAGATATGAAAATAATCACCGCAGTTAAAACAATAGTAACTAATACTTTTTTCATTCATACCACCTCTTCGTATCCCGATTTGTCAAATATGATTATAATTTATTTTCAGAAGATACACAATATAAAACGATATTAGGAATATTGATGATTATATTCTATACAGAAATAAATATAATCACCAATAAGCTTTTATAGTCTGTTATAATAAACAACGGACAGCTTGGGAATATATATCATCTGTCGGAGGCAAGTATTAGAAGAATTATTTCAAAGGAAAAAGTGAGGTATCAGAAAATGAAAGAAATAATAGAACAGATTTTACCCTTATGGGACATTGAGAACAATCAATTACTACAAATATATCCCTCAGCATGGGAAATTAATCATTCTTATGTAATCAAAGTGTATGATGACCAAAAGCAGTTGGAAAGAAATATAAAAATATCGGAAATATTATTGGATTGCGCTATTCCGGTTGCGGATACAGTTCTTACAAAAACAGGCGAAAAATATGTCAAGTATAAAAACTCCTATTTCCTTATGTCAAAAAAGTTACCGGGGAGTAATATTCTCAATATTAAAGACAAAACAATTGCCCGGAAAATGGGCTGTGCAATCGCACAGTTGCATTTGGCATTTATTAAATGTGAAAGAGAAATTGAATTTTGGGATAATAGTCTGTTACAAGAGATGAAAGGCTGGATACGGGAAAACTTAGAAAATAATAATTGGCAGATAATAAACGAAGAAGACTATTCAAAAACAGTAGAATTGTTAGAAAGCGTATATGATTACTTACCGAAACAATTAATTCATAGAGATGTTCATTATGGAAATTTTTTATTCTTTGAAGGTAATTTATCAGGATATATCGATTTCGATTTGAGCCAAAGAAATATAAGAATATTTGATATATGCTATTTTTTAACAGGCTTATTGGCAGAAGAAACGGATGATGCTTTTACTAAAACTGAATGGATTGAAAATGTAAAATCAGTAATTGCAGGTTACGAAAGTATAATTAATCTTTCTGAAAAAGAAAAAGATGCAATACCATGCGTGATGGAATGTATAGAAATTTTATTTATAGCGTATTTCATCGGTATAAATGACACAAAGCAAGCTAATGAAGCATATAATGTGTTCCGTTTTATACAGAATTGCGAATTTCGATGATACCGCAGGCAAAGCCAAACATCTCTATATGGTCCAATGCTAACTTTTGAAGTGTGGTCGCATTGGCAGGAAGCTCTTTTTTTGGCCCTTGCCCGAAAAGGTATTAGATCGCCTGTTCTGAATCATCGCAAGCTCCAATGATGGAGAAATTGGCGGCAAATTGCTTTATTTTTGATTTTTCTACAAGGTGCTTTACCATAGATGGATAAAGCAGCCAACTATAGCAGAGAAAAGCCTTGTACTGCACTGCTGGAAAATGGGTTAAAAAAAAGCGTTTAGCGCTTTGAAAAGATGCTTCAACCACTTCGGGCCTCAAATCTGCGTCCTGCTGGATATGGCAGTTTATTACAGGCGTCCCGGTTGGTAATGTCTCTTTCTGTTCTTTTGTAAAGAGTCTATGAAAAATTTTCTGTAAATAAAGATTTATAAGGTCTTCTATGATAAAATCTAAATCATAGGAGGCCTATT
>JAIDPH010000165.1 GCA_029062885.1 Lachnospiraceae bacterium | reverse complement strand
ATTCAAGACCATTTAGAGACGGCAGGGAAACCTGTGGTTGTGAAGAAAAAGAGGATTAGTGAGCAGGGCATTCATATTATAATGAATGCCCTTTTACCTTTTTACGGAAATTTGGAATGCTATGGGTTGACTAACAATGAATGCAATGATAAACTTAATTCCAGCACAAATTTGCAGGCTAAGAAAGGGGCAAAGTTAATTATGATAGATGGAAATAAAGTTTTATTTAGCGGTATGCAGGCAACAGGGAATCTGACATTGGGTAATTATCTTGGTGCATTAAAGAACTGGGTGACGCTGGCGGACGAGTATCTGTGTTTTTATTCAGTGGTTGACCTTCATTCCATCACTATTAGACAGGATCCTGCAGAACTTCGTAAGCGTGCAAGGAATCTGCTTACTCTGTATATTGCAGCGGGATTGAACCCTGAGAAAAACTGCATATATTTTCAGTCACATGTATCAGGTCATGCTGAGCTTTCATGGATATTGAACTGCTTTACATATATGGGAGAATTGAACCGTATGACCCAGTATAAGGATAAAGCGGCAAAACATGCGGATAATATCAATGCGGGGCTGTTCACTTATCCGGTACTTATGGCAGCCGATATTCTGCTTTATCAGGCGGATGTAGTTCCCGTAGGCAAGGATCAGATGCAGCATTTGGAGATTACAAGAGATATAGCGCAGCGTTTCAATGCAATTTACGGAGATGTTTTCACGATTCCTGAGCCGTATTTAGGCAAAACAGGAGCAAGTATCAAATCTCTTCAGGACCCTGAAAAGAAAATGTCAAAATCCGATGAAAATGTAAATGCAAGCATATATCTGATGGATGATGCCGATACTGTTATCCGCAAATTTAAACGTGCTGTAACGGATTCAGAGGCTCAGGTGCGTTATCGTGAAGAACAGCCGGGAATTCGTAATCTGATTGACATATATTGCGCATGCACAAATAAGACTCCGCAGGAAACAGAGCGTGAGTTTGACGGAAAAGGCTATGGCGACTTCAAGATGGCAGTTGGAGAAGCTGTTGTAGACATTTTGAGACCATTGCAGGAGAGGTTTAACGAGCTTAGCAAGGATAAAGAATATATCGACGGCATAATTAAAGCAAACGCAGAAAAAGCAGGGTATTATGCAAATAAAACCCTGCGTAAGGTACAGAAAAAAGTAGGTTTCCCTGAAAGAATCAGATAAAAAACGACATACTTACATTTGAAATACGTCGGTAAAGTAGCCTGCAGCTGAGATTGGCTCGCCTCCATCATGCAGATGTGTAGTATCGCCTAATACCTGAGTGCGGAACGCGGCTTTCCCCGGAATTCGCTCTTCGGTCGCAAGGATAGTTACGGACGTGGGCGCTATATAAAAGCTGTGAAATAATACAGCGGGAGAAATCCCGAGTAAATGGCTCATCATTACAAAGGTTACACCCAGATGGCAGAAGAACACAATTGTTGTATCCTGTTTATCGGGTGTTTCTTTATGTTCTGTCACATAGTAGTTGTGGTGACGTTTGTAACCATATTTCTCCAAAATGCCGTCAATTCCTGAACATACTTCATTATATGCAGGAAGCAACTCCGGATTAGAACTGTAAATTTCAGTGTTTTTCCAATTGTTTCTGTCATACATATCATCAATTTCCGTCCAATATTCAGGCATAAAATCCCACGGAACGCCATGCCTTTCCGTGATGGGGTCATCAACCGGATAGAAAAATTCCTTAAGCCACTCATATGTAACAGCTTCACGCTTAATAGCTTCAAGTGAATAAGAAGCGGTCTTCTGGGCTCTTCCAAGCGGAGAGCAATATATGTCCGTAATATTATCCCATTTAGAAACCCTGTCAGCCAAAAGCTTGGCTTCACGGATGCCTTTTTCTGTCAGCGAATCGTTGATGTAGTCGGGATCGCCGTGGCGTATAAAAATAATTCTCATATAGTCCTCCATTCATGTTCTACTCATAAACTTGTGATTATGGTAAGCTGTTGAAAACCCTATTCGTCAAATAATACTAAAGATATTGTAACATATCATTAAATTATATTAAAGAGGATTCGGGTAGTAAACGAGGTGCTTTATAAGCCAAGATGGCAGATTGCGAAAAATGTTCTTGAAGCTGCCTGAATCCGGAATGTTTTATGTAACCTGCCAACTGAGGTTTTAATGGAATTGTGTGTGCGTTTATGGTAAAATAATAACATTAAGCAATTCAACAAATCGAATTTTTCGGAGAAAATTATGGACATTGAACTTAAAGAGCTTACACATAAAAACTTTGAACTAGCAAGTAAAATTGACAGAAGCGATATAAGCGAAAATTTTGTTGATAACATAAATACGATAATGGAATATACGAATTATGGAATCGAACATGGTTGTATCGGTCATACTTTTGTAATTATAATG
>JAIDPH010000164.1 GCA_029062885.1 Lachnospiraceae bacterium | reverse complement strand
CGATGCGGGCATCGTGACTGATGAATGAAGCGGAAGATGCCGTAAAGATGGCGGAAGCTTGATAAAAAGAATTGATCATTTCAGATTATTTTGATATTTTTTATATTCGCAAATAAGTCGAAACAACTTCTTTAGATGGCTGGAGTTTTTTGAAATCAATAAAGGACTTCTATTCTTTAACTGAAGTTTTTTTCAATCTAAGATTTACCTTCGAGATTTCACCATATGGCCGATATTGTAATATGCCATGGAGTGATCGATCTGGTGTCGTGTCAAAGGAGAATTCGCCCACACAATCGTCTTCTTTTTCTATAAATATGCGGAACTTTCCGGTATTCGTCCTCACTCCATTTAAGTAAAAAACTTCATCTGTTCTTTTATTTTTATAGAAGCCTATCACTTCGAATCCTTGAGGAGCCTTCGTATTCCTTAAATAGCAAAGTATGATAGGGTCATTGCCGACAAGACCTTCATAGACATATTCATAATCTTCGGGATCTACGGACATCATATCCCATTCTGTAACCATATCCCCTTCTCCATCTTGATATTCATCATCAATATTACCATCTCCAACAGTGACATCATCGGATTGCAGATTAATGCTGGTAATAATCTGACCATCAGAATCTCTAACCACATAATAGGCAATAGGATTAAAGATTATTGCGTTATCTATATTATATTGTCTTATCTTAAAAGATTGAAGTTCCGGACTAAAACGACCCATTATGACTAAACTACACCTTTGACCCTCTATCTTTACAGCCACATTTTCATCTACGCTTAAGGTAAATCTCGATTTATCAAGGCCAACAGTCCCTTGGGCAAAATAAATATCGTCAGCGAGTTGGTTTAGCATTTCAACAGCACCTCTATAATTATTATCAGAATAATACGGAAGCTTTATTTCAAACGATCCTGAGTCAATATCATATTCTGAATCGATAGGTATGGATATAAAAAAGACTTGATCTTTAATCTGATTACGAACCACATTAAATTCATTTACAAACCACTGATAGTTCGGATCTGAACTGAAGGCTTTTTGCTTCAACGGCGTGTTTAGCTTGAAGCCAAGTTCAAAATATCCAATCATATCTTCAGCGAGAAGGCTTTTAACTTTTTTGATATTTCGAGAGCATTCACCCTTTGCTACTCGTGCAATACGAGCAGGCAACATGATCTGACTATAGTCATGATATCGTTTCCCTCTATGATGCTGACTGATTTCTGTTGCTCCTAATCCAGAAATTACCTTTCCTATTGGGGAAGTATTTTTATAATACATAAAAGATCCAGACTCAACTGTATCACAACTAATTTGTTGAGTCTTAACTTGAGGAACATCTGCAGCATAGCCGCCTGACGGAAGGGCAAGGGAAACTCCGACCGTCAGGATCAGCAACGTTGAAATTTTGGAATAAAGCTTAAATCTATGCATATCTTTTTTAATAGAATGATATGCAAAATTAGGAGGAATGGGGGTTTTGGGAAATATACGTATAGTCAAAAGTAGGATACGACGAGTAGAGGACGCACGAGCCGTGCGTCCCTACAAGATTATTGGGGAAGTCAGGGAAGGATTTCGGAGAGGAGCCGACTCATTTTGTCAATGGTGTCCTGCTGCGCTTTCATGGTCTTTATCTGCTCCTTGAAGGGAGTTTCGTCATGGCGGAGGAAGAGACGGATGATGTGGAGCCAAGGTACCTTAACCGGGCTTCCGCATCCTAACATCAGCGTGAGATGATGGAAAAAGGTCTTGATCAGGGCGGTAAACTCAATGTCGGAGATGTCCTCATTAAGACACCATGCGCTCTCATAAGCTTCGTTTCTTTGGATAACCCCTTTTTCCTCCAATCCATTAAGAAGGGTCTTAAACAGCTCAATAGCCATATTTACATTCTCCTCCCGGTGATTCACACTTGAGACAGCAGCGACATTGGCACCAAGCCGGATGAGGAAGGTATCGTATGCCTCAAGTGTAAAAGCTGTCTTGAGTGGAGGATAATTGATCATACTCCTGTCGGGTATCTCCACTTCCGGACCTTTTCCTGCAATATTGTCGGAATATGCATTTGCAAGAATCCATAGCGCAACACAAGCAACCTCCTCCGGCGACTAGTCTTCATGTAGCGATATCATGAAGGGCCAGAATGTAATGTCATTTGCAT
>JAIDPH010000163.1 GCA_029062885.1 Lachnospiraceae bacterium | reverse complement strand
CTATTAATGCAAGAATTCCATTTCCTTAATTTTTATTATATCATTTTAAAATTATGTGACCGTGAAGACCGCTGGTGCTATTGTCATCTTCGAGTCGTCCATAGCTCCACCTCTGCTGGCATTAGCGGTCATATGATATAGTCCATCATTGGCACTATACCATGAATTTGTAATTCCACAGTTGGATGATGATTTAAGATCTGAATTTCCTCTTCCGTTGAAACTTGATGAAGCGCTAAAAGAGTTAGCAACAACACTGAAATTATCAATAGTTAGTTTATTATAATTTGGTATATGTTTACAATCCCAAGTGATAGTTGTGTTTATATTACTAATCGTTTTGAGGGGGAGGATATATTTTTGCAGTTTACTACTCCCACCCATACATCTATATAATGGCATATATTTTCCCTCGCTTTTTTATTTTAGTAACTTACCTCTTGCGTGATTATTCCATCTATTTACTAAAATTGAATTATCCTGCAAAACATACTATAGTAATTTTATCGCTGTTTAACAGTATATGATGACCGTTACTCCAAAAACCGCCTCCCGTTTGAGTGAATCCAATGTAATATATTCCTGAACTTGAATTATACTCTGTTTTGGATACAGTAACTCCCGCACTTTGCCAACCACTCGATGTGGATGTTTGTAAATCGACTCCCCAATAATCTCCCTGCACGTAATTAAAATTATTTACTGTCAGTTTTTTATAATTTGGAATGTGAGTACATGAACAACGATATTCAACATAATTATTATTAGAAGAATTGATTACTTTATTTAAAACGTATCTTTTTTGCGTTTTTACTCCCATAGAACATTCAAATAGTGCCATCAGTCCTCACCTCCGCATTTATTTATAGCCATATTTTTCCTCCTTTAATACACTATTTAATAGAATTAATTACAAATGATGTATGAAGTGCACTATTTGCATATATCCGATTTCTAATCAAAATGCTTGTCAGTCCTATTAGAGATATATCATAAGTGCCTTTTGTATATGATTTACTATTAATACTGAGGTCTCCCCAAACCGCAGTATCACCTATGGTTATATTCATGTTCTTATACTTGTTATTTAATTCAATCAAAAAATTGATGGTAGCTTGGTGCGTCGAGCTGGAAGGAGAATCCACGTAGTAGCTTATTTTAGGATACTTTCCCGCACACACCATACATTCATATAATGCCATATATTTTCTCTTACTTTCTATTTTTTTTTTAATAGCCTACCGCTATAACGGTAGTTGTTCCTGTCGTGTTACCCGTACCATCATTGTTAGCAGCCATGCTTCTACCAAAACAATACACACTCTGATTGGATGTATTGGGGGAAGCGTGCCACCTGCCTTTGTTTCCAGAAATACTAACCAGTCCCAACATCTTATTGGGAAAAGAAAAAGTTACGTTCCCTTCTGCATAATGATTCCATCCATTCACAAGATCGGAGCTTGTCCAGTTGAATGATCTCGTTTGTGTAATTATGTTAGTTTCAATGATTTCAATATTATCAACTCTTGTACTGCTGCATTCAAATAAATTGGCCATCTACATGCACCCCCACTTCCATGGTGATCTCTTGTGCGTCAAATGTTAATGTTACAGATCCGTTAGAAACAGTTACAGCACTTGGACTAACGCCATATATGCTTGTGTAAAAAGATAGAGCGGAGTTAGTTGTAATCTGTTGATCCGATATAGTAATTGAAGTTGCGCCAGCGGCTAAAGTAGAAGTGATAATTTTGAGTGAATCATTAATTGCCTTGCCTGCAGAAGCGCTTAACGCCATACTATTACTTGTGGAATTTAAAGAACTTGTTATTCCGGTAATGGCGCCAACTTTTATTTCTGCTGTATTTCCATCATTAAATTCCACATCAGAGGCTTTTGTCCAGAAAGAAATTTTCTGCCATAGTTTAGCTGCTTTATCAATTAATACTCTATGCGCTCTGCCAGTTACAACCTGTTCATTAATTGTTGCCATAAATTGTTATTCTCCTTTCATCGTCAATAAAAAAGCACCTTGATAGGTGTATTGTCAATATGAAATATTCTTTTTAGTTTTAAATCCATATCGTACCTTCATCAACCGGATCAGGCTCTTCCTCAGAAAATACAAATGGATTTTTCTTTTTTTTTGTAAGTAAGTATTTTTGCAGATTATAAATACGGTTTTCGATGGCATTCAAATAATTTGCAAAGAATCCATATACTTCTTCATGTTGGTTAATATAATTACTTGCTTCACTATATTTGCCTTGCGTTATTAAATTGTTATAAGAATTTATTACTTCGATATTATCGAGGTTATTATCCTGAAAAAAGAACATCTCGTCTGTGGCGTTGGGGTATAGTGATACAACATTCATCATACATTACCTCCAATCCAGACATCGCCCTCATTACATTCCGTTGGTTCGTTTTCATCTAAAAATACAAACTGTTGGACTTGTTTTGCATACTTTTGCGTGTTATAAATTTCTTCTTCCCAAGTTCTAAAAGTGATTGCATCTACTATATATTGCGCTAATGTGTCTTGATTATTCTCAATTATTTGAGAGGCTTGATGATATAATCCTTGTGAACGAAGAACATTGATTTGATTGATTATAGGTGCAATGGTGTCATCTACATTTTTAAAGTTATGTTTTGTGATTTTTTTTAATGGAAATTGAGAAAACTCGTTTTCATATTCAGCCATCTAATTCCTCCTTTCGCATTATTCAGAAGGCCTATTTAAAAATAGATAGGCCTTCTAAATATATTTATAATTATTCACCGCTAATGATTGCAGCAAGTTCTTCATGAGTATATTTGCTAAGTGTTCCTTGATTATATTCATATAATACCTTATGCGTAGCGGATTCTTAAAGCTGCATATCATATAATGGATAAAAACGATACATTGTAATTGTCGTTTTAAATTCGGTAAAATCATGAGAAATAGAAGAGATAATATATTGTTGTTCTTTGTCAGAATCACTGCGTTTATAAGATACCTTTTTGTTTACGTCAAGAAACGGTAGAAGAGAAGTGGTAATCGTGATGTTATCAGTTAATCTACAGTTCTTCCAGTTTTCCCACTTAGCCCTGTCTGCTGCCAAATCATTAGAAGTGATATTGTCAAACTCGCCGTTTACCTTAATATCCGGTATTTCGCCTAATTTCTCTACTGTAAAGGGAGAGTTTGGGATGATAGTCATATCTACACGTTCACAATTATAGAATTTTTGAAAATATTCTTTGGAATATAATTCGTATTCTTCACCATCAGAACCGGTTACAAATTTTCTGCTTTTCGTTCCATTGGATAATACATTAATAGCGTGAACCTGCCACTGACCCAACAAATATGCTTTGATGACATCCTGTTGATCGATACGTTTTTTCTTTATTTTAAAGGCATAGATTTCATTTGGCTTTAATTCGTTAGCTTTGATAGGTGCTTCATTAGACTCATTAAAAATGCCGATCTTTCCAAAGTTATTAATATTCATTTGGGCGTTTGCCTGATTAGCTGAGGGGATTTTCAGGGCAATTACGTCACCGTTGTAATAACCTTCTTCATAACCGGCAATCGTTGAAGAGTAAGTATTATTTGAATAGGAACATACTTCATTATAGAAGTCTGCTTCGATAACCTGTCCCCATACTTCACAGATATTACGTACGGTACTCATATCAACCGATGTATTTTCTGATATAAAAACCTTTTGAAGAAAGTCATTATCTAAGAAAATATCATCTTCATAGCACAAAGGTTTTAGCTGACAGATAAAAGTATTACTTTCCATATCAAAGAACATTTCATAATTAGGATATAAGTCACGAAAAGTTGTTAAAATAGAAAGGACGCTACATCCGGAAGAAAATTCCTGATCAAAAGGTATTGTATTCCATGTAGTTGCATTTTCTTCACGGTACGTTTCCCAATTATCGTTATATTCCGGAATTGCATGATATTCACCAATATCATCAATCCTATAGTTAGTAATTTGCGCTAAATTTTCCAATGTGTCAATTACTGCATTGCGGATGATATTGTATTCAATCACTTCACCAGTTTCCTCGTTTTCCTTATAAGCCGGAAAACTGATGATTAATGCACCTAACTGTCCATTTTTAGTACCATCTAGTTTCTTCATAAAATCAGCGCAATTAACGGTAAGATTGTTTGTTGTTGCATCATAAGTACCGGAAGTATCCGTATATACATAATAGCCAAGTGAATAATATTTGTACTGATTTGTTCTATGATTTAATAACCCTACAAATATACGTATATCCTTATTAAGCCATAATAAACTTGTCTCTGTAAGTTTTATATGCTCTGTCAAAGTAGGCTGCACGACAAAGTTGGCAGTACGCCTGATATCAGATTCGCCGTTAATTGATATACTGCCGCTTACTATTCCAAAGATAGTTCCTATTATTTTTTGATCTTGATCTAATACTTCAATCTTTAACTGTATAGTTTGTGATCGTTGGAGAACAAGCATTAGATCTTCCTGTGTAATTATTGCTGCCATTAATTTACTTATTCCACCATTCCGGAGATACCTCTGATAAACCTAAATAGTATAAATCTTCTTCTGAGTTGACATCTCCAATTTCAACCCAATTCCAAGATATCTCCCTGTTATTGTAGGTCTGATTTGCTGTATCAGAGGGATTTGGAGTTACTTGTACAATCCAAATTCTACCGTCAGGAAGCTTTAAGATTTTAGGCGCTCCATCACAAATGAAATCCATAAATTCTCTCTGATATTTGGTACGCTGATAATCGTATTGTGAATCATATGCAAGTGCACAAACTTCTTCATTTACAAGAGGCACAAGGGAACCTTTACAGCTTCCGGTATCATAATTAGCCTTACCATTTTTAACAAAAATAGGGTATTTACTATTTAACAATTCCACAGTAGAGGAGGGGATATTTCGCGTTGTATCACAAAATCCATCTGTGATTTCAGTTCCCCATACAATACCGTCTTCGATAAGGAACATTTTATTGAATTTAGGCGTGATTTTTGATGTGGAGTAATTACCCTCAAAACCGTATAAAGCATTAACAACTGCATATTCAACCGTCTGCCCGGATGCAATAAAATAATCAGGATAATTAAGTGTGAAATCATCAATGGAATGTATTTCCTTCGTGGCGATTGTTTGCCATTGGAATTCACCTTCATTTCGGCGTTTCAATATAATATGAGAAGTTGTTTCTACATTCCAATCAACGTTGCCTGCATTCGTATTATTATTTAATTTTGCATATAATACAGTATCAAAATCCCAATCTTCAGGACAAGTACTTTCTATTGTAAAATCAGTAGCTTTGGTTATATATAAATCGTCATATATTCCATTCTTTAATTCTACATAATTTATATTATCAATATTTGTCGGTGTAATAGCACATGCTGATGCTTCTCCGACAAAATTACTTCCGCAAATGAACATGTGCCTATGCACCTCCAATCCATATATCATTTACTTCTGCGTCAGATGGTTCAATATCGTCTAAATAGGTCGTATAATCGTCTTTTGCGACCATAAAAGTATCCCCTTGAACATTGATCCACGAATCATATTTCTCGGCATTTACAGGACGTTGTGTTCCATACCATATGTTTCCCTCCGGCGTAAATCCAAGTTCAACAAATACTTTAAGTTGGTAAACATTATTTTTGCGCCGTATTACAATTGTTACCATGTCCTGATTTTCAAAAACCTGAGGATCTGAATATAATAAATAGTTGCTTATGCCATTTGGTACAAGTAGTCGAAAACGAAGTTTCCCTTCATGATAGATATGGGAACTTAATGTTAATCCTTGTTTTCCATTACTCATTTTAAGAATTTCTGCATTCTGCCATAAGTTGATACCTTTAATGATCACTGTAAAATCGTCTTCGATTAGAAATCCTTCATTATAATATAAAGTTTTATCGATCAGATTAATCATTCCATCGGCATACTCAAAACTATCCGTTCCATTATATTGAATAATAATTAAGTTCGTATCGACTTTAACGCAGCCTTGAGACGGAAGCGCAGTAGTATAAAGTCTTGCATACGCATTTGGATTTTCATATTTCACAGATATTTCAATAAAACCTGTATCAAGTTCCAGCCCATTAACAGTAACGCCAAGACATCTGATATAGTAAACAGTATTGTTTTCTAATCCGCAATACTGATAGTTTATTTTCAAAGAATCATTTAGGGGCTTACTTTCTAATAATTGTCTTTTTGTGGAATCGTATAAATAGAATTTATAAGTGCTTATATCTTCAAAATCAGATGAATAGTAATAGATAGAAGCCAAGAATGAAGCATTTGTAACCTTTCCATTTTCTGGAATATTGTTGAAGCAGAAATCTGGAGTTTCAAATGTATAGAATAAAACTCTATCCGATAGAGGCGAAGCTATATTTTCTTCATCATATGTCTGAGCCTGTATGACATATTTTTTCCCATTTGTCAGCGTATAGGCAGGAATGGTATGTTTTAGTGAAAAAGTTGAAACCATATCGTCAAATATAAGATCATTTGTCTCATTATCATATATGATGATCCTGTTTGCATGTGAACGATTGCCAGTCCAAGAAAGTGATATTTCAGCAGGTTTATTTGCGTCAAAGGGAAGAATTTTTTGTATCATTGGCTTTGCCATTCATATACCACCTTCCTTAGTTTTATTTATCCAACCCTTATTGCTCTGCAATTTCTTCTTCTGTGGGCACATAAGGTCTCGGTTCTGGCGGAGCAACATATACGCTGCCGTCATTAGATAATTCAACTAACATAGGATCATTTTCATAGGTTCTGTAAATGGTTGTATATGTAGGGTATTCTCCCTGTACAAGCCCATTATTTTCATTTAATAATTCAAATCCATTCTCCATGATATCCTGAGATGGAAAAGCATGGTGATATTTAATTTTTGCGATGTTTCCTCTAACATATACTTCACCATCATAAACATTTTGGTCATTTAAAAAACGTATTTTTTCCATAAAAAATTCCTTTCTTTAAAAATATATAATTCCACAAATATGAAGTTCATTCAGCTGTCCTAACGGTTCTTTCACATATACTGCCTGTCCTGCCTTCAAACTGACATTCGGTATGCAGCACTTTACAGTCCGTTCACTGCCAACTTCGTCTAAAACTACATAGCCTTTCGGTGTAACTGCTTTGATTACTGATTTGTATGTACGGTCACAGTTTATGGTTTTCTTATCCATTGCATATTTGATTGTCTTAATGATTTCGTCTGCTATGTTAGGCATTTTTGAAAATATTCTCCTTTCGGAATTCATTTGTTACACATTTACCAGTTTACTTGAAACTTTTTAGTCCCTAATGACTGCAAATCTTTTAACAATGTTTCAGCAGAAGTAGAATTAGTAACATTAGGAAGCGTTACGTTGATTTCATTATTAATAACAGGTTGTATATTCCTGTTATCCACAATATTACTATTGGTCATATGATTTATCATTTCACTCACCTGCCGGCTATGCTCATAGAAGGAACCAGGTACAAGTTGTTTTAAGTTTCCGTCAATGTTCTTCATGTACATGTCAAATTTCTGTATTAGATCATACATTTTTCCGCCCTGTTGTAATGGACGTAATATTTGACCGTATGAAGTAAGGATTTTACCACCCCCAACAGAACCATCAGCATATGCTTTACCACGTCCTGAGATATGTCCGTTTTTCAGAAGCGCTTCTGTTTGTTCATGATTAAAGACAATATCGCCTTTTTTGATGTTAAACATTTCAGCACCATAATTGCCTACGGTGAAGAAGCGTCCTCCACGAACGATAAGCTCCCTTCCGATCTCACCTACCAGAGCATTCTTCTCGTTGGACTGTACGGCCCAATTACCAGATGCCAGTGCAGTTCCTTCAACATGTGAAGCGCCGGTAATCGCAGTACCAGAAACATGAGCGTTACCCAATAGGCTCGTATCGCCATTTGTTTCTATATTGATTCTGATTGTGGCAGTTTTACCGTCTAATTCCTCCATGCCGGAGGCGATTCCGGCGATCTGAGTATTGGCATCAGCTAATACAGACGTCATTGTCTCAAAACCGCTGATGATACCAGCCTGTTTTTTGTCGCCTTC
The DNA here is from genome assembly GCA_029062885.1 of Lachnospiraceae bacterium. GTDB lineage: Bacteria > Bacillota > Clostridia > Lachnospirales > Lachnospiraceae > UBA3282. Next base: position 4,430 of record JAIDPH010000163.1, on the reverse strand, counting down.
CAAAAGAGAAGTAACCGTATCTGCCATGGTTGTCATATTCGTTGTAGCCAAAACAGCCCCATCAGCAAAACTATGTATTCCACTATTGGCACTATCAATAGCAAGCTGAGTAGAAGATAAATCTAATCTGGCAAGGGAATCTATATATGGCTGGCTCTGTGAAAGATAACCAACAAAACTATCTTGATCCAGTCCGGAAATCATACTTAAAGAATCAAGCATCTGCGAGTTTCCTGCATAGATATCGCTTAAAATGCCAAGATAATTACTTTTAAAGTTTTCAAGTGTTGATGAACTTAATGCCAGGATTTCATCTACAGAATAACCTAATGATTTTAACTGTTCATCAAATGTTGCATCCGACTCAATCTCGGCAATCGACTCAAACTGTGTTTTATAGTTCTCTATCGGCTGAATGAGAGCGGAGTAATATGCTTCTGTGTTCTCGATTAGTTTCTTGTAATACTCATCCAGTGCGTTAATCTGGTTATCTAAATCTGCCTGCTGATCTTCGATCAGAGATTTTCTGGTTTCTAATAAGGATATTTCATCTTCGATCAGAGCAATCTGCTTTTCTTTATCCGCAATCTCAATTTCTCTTTTGGCATCATTTACAGCATCTTTGGCGTCCCTTATTCCAGAGGTATCACTTACATAATGCATGCCCTTGTCTTCACTGTACTGAAGAATGGTTCTTTGATTCTGCATACGCTCAAGATCATACTGTGCCTTCTGCAAGTCAATCTGTCGCTGCCGTTCGTCATTCGCCTCTTTGATCGCATCAATTTCGTCATTGATTGCATCAATTGCATCATTTTTGCCCTTTATCTGTGCCTCGATTTCTTCAATCTGAAGATCCAGCTGCTCCTTTTGCAGCTCTAATGCTTTCGTTCTGGCTTCTTGTTCTTCTTCTAAGGCATCAATTTTGGTATCGCGTTCTTCTTCAATCTTGTCAATCTGGTCATCAAGGAGATCAGTAATGCCGCCAAGCACGTCCTCATATAGACTTTTTAGACCGTTTAAGTATTCATGTTCATATTTTACATATTCCTCTAAATATTCTTCTCTGTCCTTAAAATAGTTCCCATATAGAATCCTGAGCTGATCTAAATATTCTTTTTCAGTAATGAATCCATTATCTTGCAAAAATTTAAGGCGGTCTAATTCATTATGAAAGCCTTCCAGATATGCCTCCGCAGCATCCTTGCCAGCAGAAGCGGCACCGGAAGCTTTACCGCTGGGGAAATCAAATTTCAATTCTAATGGTGATACTTCTAATTCATTTGCTACTGTAGATGTTACACGTTGTATATCAGAATATACAGCACTTTTCATATCCCCATTAGTCGTAGATTCATATCTATCAAAAAGCTGTTGTAAATAAATCAACTGTTCTATATATTCAGAAGATAATCCTGCTGCTTCTGCAAGATTTAACAACTCAGATGCACTATCAGAAGAATTAATTGAGTTTATATTTAAATTAGCACGTTGTAACTGTAAATTTAAAAGCTCGATTCTTAATTCTTCACTAGCACCAATTTGGTTATAATATGCATTAATTTCGTCATATATAGAATCAATTCTTGCTTTAGCATCATCATATTCTGCATTATTGCTAGATTCTGCAAGATCCTTTTGTGCTTCCGATAACCGATATTGAATATCAATCAATTTTTCATCTGTATTTGCAAGTATTTCTTTTGTATCTGCAAGTGTTAAATAATAATCAATAATTTCTTCGCTATTAACAACGCCCATCTGTTCTAACTGCTGTTTTATACTTTCAGCGGTTGCTTCATTTAAATGTTCCAGCGTATCAGTAGAATAGAAGTATGCAGTTGCAAGATCGTTGAAGGCATCGTGTACTTCGGCTGCATTATGAGATCCATCAGCAATAACATCAAAAAATTCATTTACCTTATTTGTATCAAATGTAACGCCGACTTCTTCATCAATCTCAGTAAATGCTTCTAGGAGATTCTTTAGCATAGGATTATCTACAACATCAGGATTAAAACCATCATCGGGAAAAATAGAAGAATAAGCATCACCAAGCGTTGCATATTGTGGTTCTAATTGACGGGAAATTTGTTCAACGGAAGATGAGATGGTGGGAGTAAAGTCATCCACATCTAAATCATTTTGCATTTTAGATAAATATAATTCAAATGCTTTATTTATATCGTATTCGGCTTCTTCTAAAGCATCTTGAAAATATGCTATTTCATCCTGTGTATTGATAGAGTATTCATTTGCAAAGTCATCTATAGCATCATATATTTCTTGATACTCTTTATAATTTCCTGTTTGATTGCGAATATCACGAATAGTAGTATTAGATGCTTTTCTCGCAGCATTATCCAATATATTTTGATAATTACTTGCGGTCTGATCAATATCGTCAAATCCAAGTCTAACTTTTAATTCAAAAGGATTCTCATCAAGAGCTTCTGCAATTCGGCTAATATAAATATCAACTAATTCTTTTGCATCTATTGCACTCATTTTAGATGTATCTAATGTAAATAAATCAACAAGTGCATCTTTAATTTCTGAATGATCTGGATCTTTAATTGTATCAACAATATTAGTTACATATGTACCAACATCTATTGAATTTTTAAATCCACTAGCAACATTTTCATCGATACTATTAACAATTATTGATATAGCGTTTTTTGTAGTCTCATCTAATTTTGCATAATCATCATTGGTCATAAGATATGCATTTGCAAGAGTTTGTACACCTTGTAATGCAGAATCTATTTCAGCTTGATATGTTTGAATAAGTGTTTTAGCTTGATTTTTAATCTGCATTAACTGTTCAGAAGTTAATTCATTAACAGTAAAATTATCACCAAAATAGATAAAATCTGACATTAACCCTGAATATCCATTACTAACAGATTCATTCCATAAATTCGACATATCATCAATACTGGCAGTTGCTTCTATAAGTTTATTAAGAAAATTGATTGCTTCTATACGATTACGTCCGTGAAAACCAGTACCAGAATACCGTACATTAAGTATATTATTAGCATTTTTTATTATATCATTAGAATTCTTATCATTAATAATTAAATTATATGCTTCTTGTTGCGCTTCCTTATAGGCATCTCGTAACTGTTCTACATTACCTTTGAGAGACAAAATGGCATTGCCTTCATTAGTATATCCCTGTATGAGAGTAGGAAACATATCAGCTATCTGATTTACAATGTCATTATATTCTGAATATTCATCGGTAGTTAATGATACATTTTCTCCGAGATTGTTTACACCTTTTGATAATTCTTCATATCTTGATGCTAAGTCTTCAATAGTTTTGGCGTTGCTATTTGCTTTGTCGAGCGCAGACTGATAGTTAGACATTAATTCATCTACACGCTCGGCACAGTGTTCTGTGGAGTGAGCAAGTTCGTCAATTCCTTTAACTGCTAATTCAAGACCTTTGCTTATAGCCCACATAGCAATCATATTACCAGCGGTCGCAAGTGCCTGCAATGCTACTTTACCTGCTTTGGCTGAGAATGTCTGTGCTTTGATTGCTTCGTTGTGAGCGAGAGCGGAGGCACGGGCTTGTTGGTTGGCTTTGACTAGGTCACTTTGTGTACGGATTTGCCCTTCTGTTTCTTGCCCCCATTTTGCAATCCATTTTTGATTATCATCAAGTGAATTTGAAAAGTCTTGCCAAGACATAGTACCAGCCTTAACTTTCTTATCTACATCGTTTAATTTGTTTATCCAAAAGTCAAAATCAAAATTGTCTTTATTTATTTCTGGTATTAAACTGTCTACATCAATTAATTGTGCTTTAATAGATTCTTTATTCGGATACAATCTTTTCCAAATACTATCTGAATATTTAATTGAACCAATCAAATCATCTGTTGCCTGAAATGCTTTGTTTATATCAGTTATCCTTCCGACAATAGCAGTACTAATGTCATTAAATGACCGTCCGAACATTCCCCATTTAGAACTTATTTTATCAATATTACTATCAAATGTTTTGAATATCATACTATAAAATTTTACCGTTGCGGAGATGGTAGTGCTACTTGTGGAGAATAGCTATTGTAAGTTGTGGAGACTTACATTAAAGTTTGTGGACACATTATTATATTTGTGATAAAATAAATTAAAGAGGATATTATGCTGGAGGGGTTATTAGTGGTTGGTTACTGTAAAAAATGTGGTTTTATTGGTGGTGTTGTTTTTAATAAAAAATGTAAAAACTGTGGTACGAAACTAAATTCACTATCGGAGGAAATGAAGCAAAAATATCGTATATTTAATGATGATTGGTCTGCATTAATATTTGAAATTCGTAGGTTAGAAACTGATGAGGAGAAAAGTAAAAGAATAGACGAATTACTTTCTCGTAAAGATAATTTTATTAAAAATGAGGTTGCAAACAATCC
>JAIDPH010000162.1 GCA_029062885.1 Lachnospiraceae bacterium | reverse complement strand
AACTATAGCCCTGATATTTTGACAGAGCCATGTCCTGATGCATTTTTTGTCCTGCATATACATAAAGGCGTTCAAACCGGCATGTAACCTCGTCCTGCAATTTCAAAAATGACAACAGCATCTTTGCCGATTCGGAAATCTTACCGGGATACTCGGAAAATCTGCCAATCTCTGACTCAACTGCGGCATACTCTTTTTCCCAATCCTCATCGGTTTTATACAAATCTTCCAGTGCCCATTTGTATTTATCCTCTATTTCGCTTCTTAAAGGGATTTTCTTTACTTCACTCATTACTTGTCCTCCTTTTCAAAGCAGCTCGGAACCACTATTGTTCCTGCCGCTCTCTTTCCAGTATATGACAAACCAAGTTCAAATTCAATCCGTTATCTTCAAAAGCCATTATCATAAAAAAGCCAATCTGATAGCGTTGCATTTATCACTTAAACGTAGTATTCTATATATTAATAAAATTCTTGTCATTTTATTCAAGACAGCAAAACAAATATATTATGCAAAGAGGGTTTTCGGCATGAAAGAAGCATTTCATATCATAAGCGACGGTTCCTGCGATTTACCTGTAGAGCTGGCACAGGAAAAAAATATCACAATAGTACCATTTTATGTATCTTTTGATGATGTGCATTATTTCAAAGAAAATGTAGAGATTGGTATACGGGACTTCTATCAGCAGATGGTAGAAAAAAAGGGCGTATATCCTAAGTCTTCCATGCCTTCAATTCAGGATTATGAAGAAGCATTCCTGCCTTTTGTTAAAGAGGAAATTCCCGTAATCTGCATTTGTATCACCACGAAATTCAGCGGCTCGATGCAGTCTGCACTCAATGCCCGCGAACTTATCAGGGAAAAATATCCCCAGGCGGAAATCACGGTTATTGACGCCACTATCAATACTGTTCTGCAAGGTCTGTATGTACTTGAGGCTACAAATCTGCGGGATAACGGGGTCAGCTATCAGGATACGGTGGCTAGATTAGAAGAGATTAAGAGTACCGGCAGAATTTTCTTCACAGTAGGAAATATGGAGTATTTAAGACACGGCGGGCGAATCGGAAAAGTGGCTGCTATTACAGGCAGCGTTCTGGATATCAGGCCTGTGATTACTTTAAAACAGGGCGAAATTTTCCCTTCTGGCCTCGACAGGGGTCGTAAGCGTACTCTCAAAAAAGTAATGGACCTTCTTTTGGAATATTTGAAAGAAAGCAATCTTGGAATCAACTGCTATAGTATTGCAGTCGGATATGGCTATGACATCGAAGAAGGACTCGCATTCCGCGATCAAGCTATAGCTATGCTGAAAGAACAAGGATATGATATAGATGAAATGCCGGTTTATCAAATCGGAGCTACGATTGGCGTGCATACCGGGCCTTACCCGTTAGGGTTTGGGATTATTGAGAAAGGCATAAAAGAAGATGGTTTATAAAACCATCCCCATAACCTTGCCATAGTCTTCTTTCTTATCACGCATGATTTCAAGTCCCTTGTCCAATTCCTCAAGGGGAAATCTATGGGTGATAAACTCTGCCGGTTTAATCCGGCGTTTCTCTAGCTGCTCCAGCACATAATGCCAGTCGTCCTCCTGACTATGCGTAAATGACGAGTTCCACGTTCCCATCACAGTCAATTGATTCCTCAAAATTTTCCAATAAATTTCTTTTTCTAATGTCATATCTGAAGCAGGATTGCCCACCAGCATAATCCGTCCTGCTGCACCGGTCAGCGCAACTGCCTGTTTTAATGTCTCATTCTTACCGACGCACTCAAAAAATACATCCACACCGGAGCCGTTTGTTTTCTCCATCAGCCATTTATCTGCATCCTGTTTCCGGCTGTCGCAATAACACTCCTCCGGAAGTCCCATCTTCACAGCCATCTGCTTTTGGAACTCCTTATTTCCAATAGCCAAAATATTCTTTTTCCCAGACTCAAGTAAAAACATTAGCAGAAACAGTCCTATCGTTCCCAACCCGCATATCGCAATTCGCTCCGATTCCGATGGTGCGATTTTTCTCATGGCATGAACAGCTACCGACATAGGTTCCATCATCGCCGCTTCCGCATAATCCACGTTATCAGGCAGTTTAATCAGATTCCAAGCCGGGACAGCCACATATTCCGCAAACCCGCCGTTTCTGCGGGAACCAAGATAAGAATATTTCCTGCACATTTCATACTGTTTGTTTTGGCACGGTCCACATGAACAGCATGGAATCAACGGAAAAACACCTACCCGCTGTCCATTCCATTCCGAATCGACATCTTTACCTACTGCTGCCACTACACCCGAAAACTCATGTCCCGGGATAAGCGGATAGGAATAAGTCCCTGTATAGAATACTCTCGGAATGTCTGAACCACAGATACCGGCAGCCTTTACCGCAACTAATACTTCATCGTCTTTTATGGCGGGATCACCTACCGTCTCCAATCTAAGCTCATTAATATTATGTAGAACCCATGCCTTCATTTAGATTCACCTTCTTCGAAATTCCCATTCAACAATTTAACTTTCACACAAATCTGTGGTTCACAATTGCTTATTAGTTCTTTCTATTCCCCTCACAAACTTCTCCAAGTCTGCTTTGGTCGTAATCTTATAATTTCTCTCATCACCCGGAATCATAGCCATGTCCATTCCTGCCATAATAGCCGGTTCTGTCGAACCGTTGATTTTCATAATTTCATCAGGCATAAGACGCGTATTAGCTTCGTAATATTTACCCAAAACAAAAAGTTCCGGTGCCTGACCAGCATATATCTGACTGCGGTTCAAAAGAGAAGTAATTGTCTTACCGTTTTCACTTAAGTAAACCGTATCTTTCATAGGCAGTACCGGAATCACCCCGTCATGCCCTGTAACGGCATTAATACAGTCCGTTACCATCTGCGCCGACAATAGCGGTCTTGCCGCATCGTGAACCAGAACATAATCGGAATCTTCGGCATATGACCTGATATCTTTCAAACCATTAAAAATCGAAAGCTGTCTGTTTTCTCCGGGCGCAGAAAAGCCTTTGAATTTATCTGTAAATTCTTCGCAATCCGAGGTTTCGCCCATGCATTTAATACACTCTGAAATTGTATCACGCCACATTTCCTCTGCTACTATCTGAATTGCATCAATCTTAGGGTGTGTGGCAAGGCATTCCATGCACCACGATATAACAGGTCTGCCGTTTACTTTAATGTATTGTTTGGGAATATCCGTTCCCATCCGTTTGCCCGTCCCACCGGACAGAATTAATGCTATGACCATACATATTTCCCCATATATAATTTTTAAAGGCAGCAATTGAATACAAACTCACATTAGAACTGCAGTTTCCTGATATTTTCCAATGTTTCCTTGTATGACGCCTCTTTGCCGAACAACAGAGTTGTTCCGAGCACAAAACCATTTACCCCTTTAGGCGCATATTCCAGAATCTTGTCCGCACCGCAGGCTCCATCCCAATAAATCTGGAAATTCATATCTTCTTTTAATGCCAATAGTTTCGTAATTTTCTTCCCGACATAAGGCATATACATCTGCCCCGCATTCCCCGGATTAACCGTCATAACCAATACTTTCTTCACAATCCGCAGCATTTCCATAACTGTTTCCACACTGGTCCCCGGATTGATTGCAATTCCCGGAATCATACCGGCATTGATAATCTTCTGTAAAGTAGTAGACGGATGGTATTCCGCTTCCGGGTGGATATAAATCGTATCGCCTTTCCGCAAATGATTAATAAATAGTTCCACCGTATGATTCGGATGTTCGATCATCAGATGCACGTCCAATGGTTTCTTGGTCGCAGAAGCTATATAAGCCATATCGTTTAACGACATAGCAAAGTTCGGCACATAGCGTCCATCCATGATATCTATATGGAATGAATCTATGCCTCCCTCTTCCAACTCCCTCACTTCTTTTTCCAAATTACCATAATTAGCACACATCATTGATGCTGTTAATTCAAATTCCATCTTTGCTCCTTTCGCTCTTTACACAAGCAGCCTGCACTGTGCATGCACAATATTAAGCCGGTCTGCGTTCTTCATAAAAAAAAGTGTCTCCAGTGTCTCTCCCATATATCCGATATATCTGTCATGCCTGTCACAGCCCTTAGGGGTACTGCGCTCCTCAACCTCTGCAAGAATGGGGAAAAGCCACTCACAATATTCTTTAAGTACCTTCTTCTTCGCAAGGATAACATTATAATTATACAAATATCGCTGCTTCAAAATCCCTGTAAAAGCCTCTGCATATTCCGGCTGTTGTTCTTTTAATACAGATAAAAGTGTATTCCAGTCCCTCTCCGCCAGATACCGCTCATGATGAGCATGGATATCAGGTTCATAGGGCAGCGGATAAGGAAGCACCACATCAACATCATTATCAACAATCCGCAGCAAATCGTCATCGTTAAAATCAAACATTCTGCGATACTGTGCAAGTCCATAATATTGTCTATTGCCACGCTCCGATACTGCATCTGATACCAGTTTATTCTTCCAAACCCAATATAATGCAGTCAATTCAGAATAATTGGGATTCTTCTGTGAAATGTTATCTCCTCTGTTATCCATCAGATCCGCAATCTTCATATTACAGCAGTCTGCACCCACCTGAACCGGAAAAGCATACTCCGGCAGACAGCCTGCGTTTCTAAGAGGTCTGTCAACATGAGATTTAGCCACATAAATTCTGGTAAAAGGCATATTATAACCTACCGGCAATGCGGACAAAGGCAGAAATCTTCCCAGCCTGACATGAAAAAGCTTCATCAATTCGTCCCACCTTGCAGCATTCAGCCTTCTATGGCAGGGAAACCCGAAATTTTCCAATGTCTCTTCAATCTCCGGCTGTACATTCTCCGGCGTTGCAATAAGCACCTCGACATTCTGTTTATCATCAGTTGTCATATCTTTTGCAAAAACCGCTATCTCCCTGACAGGAATACCGTTCAGTATCGACGCATTATTTCCCATTTCTGTTACAAGGAAGCAAGATATCACTCTCTTGGGATATAAAGTTCTTAATGCTTCATATGCTCCAAGGGCATAGCCTTGTGCACCATAAATTACCAAATCCATATTAATACCCTTGCGCCTTTCTGAATCCATTCCATTCCCGGTATTATATTATTTCCGTTACCTTTTTCTCAAAAGCGGCCATCGAAAACTGTTTATCATATATTTCTCTTGCGTGAATTCCCATATCAGCTAATTTGTCATGATTCTCTATACACCAGATGAGCTTATCGGTCAATTCCTGTTCATCCTCACTGTGGAATACAATCCCGTCTATCCCATCGCATATATATTCTGCTGTGCCTGTCGCATCTGATACGATACAGGATACTTTGTGCATCATCGCCTCAGCTGCTACCGTCGGCATCGGGTCCTCTCTAGACGGGCAAACCATAACATCTGCTCTTTCAAGTATATCATGAATTCCCTTCCTGTCCATAGTACCGGTCATAATAATTTCGGGAATATCTCGTATTGTCTCCTTAATCTGCCCCGCCATTTGAGATGTATTTTGTCCTATCAGATAAAATTCTGCTTTATCACGAACCTCTTTCGGGATTCTCTGAATCGCACGCACCAGAATATCCTGTCCTTTTCTGGCCTCAATATATCCAATAGTCACAAAACAGACTTTTTTATTATCATTATTTGTTTTATCACAACATTCCGCTTCGTCGGCAACTCCATAAATCAAATCGCCAATTTCCAAATCAGGCAAAAATTGAGCCAGTGCCTTCCTTGCAACCGGTCCTACCGCATAAACCTGCATATTTTTCCTGTTCAACCCACTCAACATCTGCTTATCTACGCCATCATAGAAAAACGATGAATCATGCAGCCACCACATAATCGGCACTTTTGTATCCCTGTCCGATAAAAACACATAAAAATTTATCGTATTACATACTATACTCGAAAATCCTGCTGTCCATTCAGCCTCATGCATGGTTTCTATCTGTAAATTCACATCTACAATAACCGGAATCCCCTCAGAGACTAAAGTATCTCTCAATGGTCCATCCAGTGTCGATGCAAATACAACCTTATCTCCTCGCGCTCTTAGCACTCTCGCCATATGATATAAAGCAATAGCAGGTCCGCCCAATGTAAGATCATGCGACAAAAGCAACGTGCAGGAAGATTTCTCCACAGCTTCCGCTCCGCCATAATATTGTATGGGTTTCTTATAATCTGCCGTCTGTTTCTCATCACCACGGCAGATTAAATTGTGAAGGTCATAGAAATGATAAATACGCTCTTCCGGAACACCCAGCTCTAGTAACTGCTTTTTCATCTCTATTACATAGAAACTCAGGATCATAACAGCATCATATGCAAGCCTTACTCCTTGTTCCGGCGAAAGGATCTGTATTCCGTCCAAATATGTATTCTGCTTGCCCGCCGAATTGTCTATTAAAGCAACGATATCTTCCTTTGCAAACCATTTCTTATAGCGTTTGTAATACTCTCCTGTGCCAAAGATCAGGTATTTCATTCTTATCTTTCCCCTTCTGTCGGATAAATTCTTGTAGATTTTTCTATTTCTTCAATCAGCTCAGTGATGCCATATATTTTTGTATCTAACAGCCCGGACAATGTCTTCCTGATGCTATCTATCGACTCCACTAAAGATATAATAACCATATCTACATTATGGAGCGGCGCTGCCGGCATGTACACCGGAATTTCTTCTTCCAGATATTCTGCATTCATGTCAATAAAATACTTGACGCAGATTCCTTCTTTTTTAAGCGCATGATACAGTCTTTTTCCAATTTGATTGTCACCATAAACCGCAACACTATTAATACCTCTCTTCAAAAGATATTCTGATATACTTATATCCTGCTCCATCAATCTCAACCATGCGTCATATACAAAAAACATCCTGCGAAACTTAACCAGTGTTGCTACACGTCCTGCCGCCACATTTTTTATGGTGTCATGCAGATTTTCCAGTTCCTGCCCTGTAAGTATTCCATTCGCAGCCACTACTTCATACAACTCTTTCTCAGAATTCTCCATGTGCTGTATATTTACAGATTCATTCTGTCCTTCTACCACATGCTCGAACAACAGACTAGGATTCAGTGCAAATTCGCTGCCTTCCGAAAACATACATAACCATAACAGCCAGTCGTCTGCTCCGTTATTTTTTAACGCAATATCTGTCCATATTTTCGGAATTCTGTTTTTCTTAAGTAATACTTGTCCGGGCGAAATAATTGGATTTCTGCTGCCTATCATGAATTCTCTGTTTAATACTTTCTCAAATGATGTTCGATTATCATAGTACTGCCGCCCTTCATGAAGCAGTTTGCACACAACGGCGGCTTTATTATTAAGATGTTCCAACTGACTATTAAAGTAATCCGGATATATTATATCATCCTGATCTAAAAACAGAACATAATCACCTGTACAATGATTTAAACCTCTGACTCTTGCTCCGTGGATTCCTCTGTTTCTGTCAGTTTCGATAACTCTCACATTTATTTTTTCAGAAGAAAAATAGCCAATTTGCTCAGCGGGATAATCATTGACTAAGAGAAGCTCAATTGTGCATCTGTTACTACTCTTTTCCACGCACTTCTCAAGCTGGGCAATCATGTTATCTATATATTTAATGCCGTGAAATATCGGTACGATTACACTGATTTTTTCCATATTGCCTTCCATTTCTTCTTTACCCTCAAATCCATTTTCCTGCTCCTGTGACCTGCTTTTAAATAAAATAGTTCGGAAACAAAAGCTGTTCTCTACTACAGCGGGTGCCGATATTATCTAAGATTTCCATAAAAAGCTCTTTCTTTCCTACAGCCAAGATGATTCCATCGTCCGGCTCAATCACCGTTTCCTTAAATATAAAACACTTTGAATCTTGTCCGTCTGAATCAGTAACTAAAAAACCATCAAATGTCCAACCAAAATATTCAAAAAGAAAAGCAAGATTGTTACCATAAATCCCTGACCCATAGATAAATATTTTTGAATGACTATGATAAAACTTTTCCAAATCGGGAAAGGAAATCATTCCCTGATTTGCAACAGACTGACTAATTCGTAATAAATGATTTTGAATCATTATCGTATCATAAGCAGTTTCCTTCTTTATATATTCATATGCTTCTAATGCTTTTCTAAAACCGGGATTTCCCAAATCCAAACTTTTTCGTTTTAATATGGGAACATGGCTGAGACATATTAATTCTACAGGATACAGCAAATATGGATTTTCATTTTCCTTTATGTAAGACAATTCGGAAAAGTCCGTTAACGCAGCACCTCGAAATCCTAAGTTGGAAATATACTGATTCAGTCCCACTTCATAAGAAAATACTGCAAGTGACATATTCTGAGGATACAAGAACTTTTCCCAAAACTCCCTAAATTCTGTACAATGCAGCACAGCTTTACTAAAACAAAGAAAATAACTTTGAATGTGAGATGGAAAACTGACTTCTCCACTCTCATATATTCCTGAGAACGACCGTGTCATTCCCCAATAATCTGCACCATCCTGTTCCATCTTCCAAAACACATCTTCAATTGGAGAAAAAGGACCGTAAAACGAATCATTTGCCAAAATCAATTCATCATATTGGTATACTTCATCCCATCCCAAATATCGGCAAAGCGTATCTTTATATGCACCTGCGTCAAATCCAATATTTTTTCTGAAAAATATTTTATCAGCATATTTTTGCAGATTTGACATTCCTTGTGAAATACTCTCGCTATTACATACAACAACAAGAGAAGCGCATACCTTTTTTATCTCCTGTAACATATATCCGATATAGTCGTCTATCACGTTCTCACTGTCATACGTTACATATATGCATAGACGTTTCTTCATTTTTATATCCATATACAACACCTCTTCTTAAATCCAAAGTGTCTACAATATTCTCATCATAAACAAAGAACATATATCCTTTTGAGGTTTGTGTACTATAACCATATGATTCCAACAAAAACCGAATATTTTCTTCATCATTCTGCTTATGATAACTGCAGACTGCACATCTTGCATTGCTCCGCTGCAAGATTCTTCTTCCGCCTAATAAAGCATCGATTTCTGCACCCTCAATATCCATTTTTAAAAAATCAATTTTTTCAGTTACCAGCGAATCTAAAGTGATGGTGTTTACAGAATCATATCGGGTTAAAAATTTTTGACAGAATACCACCTTATCACGATAAGGTTGGAATGTGCGCTTCAATGCCTCCATCCACTCATCATCCGCCTCAATCAAGTAGACCTTCTTAGCTTTATCTATGTAACGAAGCGCAAAATTTCCCTCGCAGACCCCTGCATCTACAATCACACTGTCCTGCTTTATTTCACTTTCTTCACGAATATATTGATGAGGTGAACCCTCTTTATGTTCATATAAAATATAATCTACGAACTCTTTACCGTCAACCTTAAAAAACTTGTAATTATCCGGAAAATACATTCTCTTATCTTCAAACAAAATATAAGGATGGTTCTCCTGATCCCGATAAACTAAATAATCCTGCCTTGCTGCTTCAAAACTGCCATATGTATTCAATTCTTTTTGACGGAAGTACTTTACTACCTCCTGTATATCGTCCTCTTGTACTGATGCATACTTTTCCAAAACTTTATTTTTGATATTATTTTCTATATCAAAAGATGTAATAATCTTGCTGCATTCCACAGCCAGACTCTCTTCCAGCTGCTTACGAATTTCTAAATGATGTAAAGAGCAGATTAAAATATAGTCGTATGTCGTATTTTGCAACTCTGATGGTTTTATCACCTTAAGCCCATTATATTCTTTATGCCACATACTTGGATTATTGTCCGTAAATGCAATAATCTCAAACTCTCTATAAAACCCTTTTTTATTTAAGAAGTCCCATGTAGTTCCGCCAACTCCCCAAATAATAACTTTTTTTCTCATTCTCTCAACTCCTTTATCAATATAACTCTTTCTTATTTCAGGTTACCACATTTCCTTCTAGCGGTTTAATTCCGTAACTTTTTTTCCAAACAATTCATCATAATTGATGAAATCGTTTAATACCTCCGGCTCAATGTCCGTATAGTCATTATTGAAAAAACCCAGTATTTCATCATACAGTTCAATCCCTGCCGTCATTTGAAATACATCTATATATATACCAAGCATTTCCTCGCAATATTTCAAGATTGCACAATGCATCTGCTTAACTAACTCAATTTCTTTATCAGAACGCATTTCCTCATAAAATTGCTTTTTCCCATCCGCCTCGCAGCGTAGGAATGTCGGTTCATAAGAAGAAAAGACATTTTCAAGGAAATAGTAATATCTATAGACATTTGTATCTGTCTTAAAATCACCCTCCATAGGATACATGGATTCACAGATTAAGTTTTCTCTATAATAGTTATCCGGTTCTCTCCTATAAAAATAATATCCATAAAGCTTTCTGCCCGTCATACGCTGTAATGCATCCTGAACCGTTCCGACTGCCACAAAATCTACAAAAACAGATTTTTTATTATAAAAACCAATCTGCTTAAGATATGTAATATAACAGTCCCGCTCCTTTTGACAGATATCCATTAATTGCGCTTTAACAGACTCAGGTATATTTCCTGTCTCATATTCCTGCGAAATCTCTATGTCAAATCTTTTATGTATTCTCTTTGAAATACTGCATGAATCAGGAAGATTTATAATAAAATCTAAGTTTTCCTCATTTTGGGCAGCAGCAACTAAAGCAGAACGTCTGGATGTATAAAGATAAATGGATTCCGGCATATTCATTTCCGGATGCTTCGCCGCAAATCCATCATAAATCTGCTTCAATATATATCCATCCCTTGATGGAAACAACACTTGTACATCGCCTTGCTTATCTATATAACTGATAAGCATAGCCATATATTTCATTACCAATGGTGCAACCAAAAGTTCCGCCAAAAAATCTATATTCGAAATCTTTAATTTCCCATTCTCTGAAAAATTCCCGAAAGGACTGTTAAACGCTGTCGCGGCGAAATGGGCAATTACTATATTTTCTTCTAAGGAATGGTTTTTCTCTACAATCTGCGCATAAATACTCTGTTCAAGCATCTCTATGGCGCTATATACACGAAAAGTGTCAATTCCATATTTATGTGGCATGCATATATCTGAATAGAAATTATCTCCCACATGCAGCCACCGTTTTCCATCCGGATTCTCCTGCTCACCTACGATTTTGAATAAATCTTCCTGCTTAGATGATTTATAATCAGTAGAAACATATAATTTCCTGTATCCCTCTATATGAAGCTGCTTAAGTATATCACTTAATATTTTTTCATCCAAATACATATCCGAAACAAGATAGACACGCTTCCCCTGTGCAACAGCCCGGTCGAATATCCTGCACATCGCTTCTCTTCGCTTCAAGACTTTCTTCTCTGTCTCTATCTCCAGTTTCATAATCCTATCTGTTTCGGAATCACTCTCGCCGGTATTTTCCTGAAAACGCTTATAAATATCATAAATACTATAGTTACTTTTCTCAGGTAATTGTGATTCTGCTTTTATCCGTTCCTCAGAAAATAAATACGACTTTACATTCAAACTTAAATCCATCAAGCGAAAAACATCTGTGGGACGCATGACGCATCTGCACAAAAGGGTATCAAAAATATCAAAAGAAACAATCTCTGCCCTTTCTATTTTCTCAAGCAGCTCTGTTTCCTTTACCTGAAAGCATTCCTTTGGCATATTATTTATTTTATCTGAACACAGCCTTTTTCCATTAATATCAAATACCGAAATCCCGTGAGACAGTACAAATTCCTCTATCCTACGGTATATCACATTGATAACGGAATTTCTTGCAATAATAACAATATATACTTCCGGAATAGCGGCAACTTCTTCATAGGAAAGCACCTTTTTGCCATAGATAGTTTCCCCGGTTTTGGCAGCATCCATAAGACCTACGATTCTCTCTGCCGGTATATTATTTAATACCTCCTGCGTATGCAGCCCTGTACCGTAAATCACAATATTACCGGGAATTCCATTTATAAAATTCTTATCAAATTGTTCTTGTATATACTGATCTTCTGCGCTCAAACCTCTTTCTCCTTAAAAGCCCATTAATATAATTAATCAAGTCATCGGCATGCCGTTAGAAATGACCTGCCGATTAACACCTACACAATCATATAATTGTCAATACCGCATTCCTCTAATGTTTCAACAATCTCTTCCTGATAATATTCTGAAACTGCAACTAAAACCCCTATGTTCTTTACATCAATATCATCTTTTTCTATTAATTCACGCACATCATAAATATCATGTCCATTTATAGACATTTCACCATGTATTTTAGAAACTAAAAAGCCAGTATAGTTCAAATTATTCTGTGCCGAAATCTCTGCATACGGCTTTCGATAG
>JAIDPH010000161.1 GCA_029062885.1 Lachnospiraceae bacterium | reverse complement strand
ATACTGAATTTGCGAATGAGAACTTGTAAAACGAATACGGACAATGAAATTGGAGACAGAGGATTATGAAAAAAATCAAGAGCAATGAAATCATTATATTTGGAGTATTTGTGCTTGTGGTTTTGCTGCAGCTTGTGCGGATTACATATGTTTTTGCCGTGGAGAGAGAGGGATTCCATTCTGATGAAACATGGAGTTACGGATATGCCAATAGTTATTATGAACCGTATTTATATGCGCATGTTGTGGATGCGGAGAGAAAAAGACCCAATGTTGACAGAAACTTAATGGAATGGGTATCGGGTGATGAGTTTAGAGAGTACCTGACTGTAAGCGATGATGAAAGATTTTCTTATGGGTCGGTCTATTATAATCTGATAGGAGATTTTGGGCTTCCCCTCCATGAGATGCTTTTACATACCATATGCTCTTTTTTTCCAAACAGCTTTTCATGGTGGTACAGCTATGCTATCAATATCGTGTTCTTTCTATTGTGCCAGCTTGTGCTGTTTCTATGGATAAAACGATTCAGCGGTTCAAATCTTATGGCTCTTATGGTTACCATATACTACGGATTTACCACTGCCGCACTTAACTGCTATGTGTATCTTAGAAGCTATGCAATGCTTACGGTCTTTGCAATCACGCTTGTGTATATGCTGTGCAGCATGTACCAAAAAGAGTTTGTGGGAATAAAGAAGGAGCTGATCATAACATTTATCATAACGCTGCTGGGCGGATTCACGCACTATTATTTCTATAGCTTTGCATTTTTTCTCACGGCGTTTACCTGCGTATATCTTTTGTTGAGAAAAAAATATAAGACAATGTTCCTATACGGCTTGACCATGCTTCTTGGCGTGGCGGTTGATTTGACTGCATTCCCGCATATTTTGTCCCATATGCAGAGCGGGTCGAACATATATTCAGGAGCTATAAGAGTGCCTTTCTATTGGGATTTTTCAAAGTGTATGACGCTTTTGCTTAAGGAATCCTTCGGCCTTGGCTGGGAGATTGATCGCATTACATTTCTTTATACTGCGTTTGCACTTTTCTGGTTTGTGGTTTTTACCGCCGCTGTTTTTATTTTGTTCAGGAATGAACAGTGGCTTATAAATATCAGGGGAAAAATAATAACATGGCTTAAGGATTGGCGAACCCATTTAAAAAGAGGAATCGAAAACTGCAATTGGTTTGCGGCAATCTGCCTTGCGGCCATTGTGTCAAATACTGCAGTAATCACAAGAATCAGTAACATCACGCTGATGGGTGTTTGGGCGGACAGATATTTGTTTTATATGATGCCGGTGCTTATCGGAATCTTCATGGTATTTATTGGCTGGATATGTAAAAAGGCCATTAAAAAAAGAGTGGCGGCGGTTTTGGTTACGGCGGCGGTAATGTTAGGGCTCCTTGCATACAACAATATAAAGAGCGGTTGTTATTATCTGTTTGAAACAACCTCTGAGAATCCTGCGCTGACGGAACTGACATCCGGAGCGGACTGCGTGATAGTATCAGAAATGGCTTGGAGAATAGAGTGGTATTCGTCGGAAATGATGAATGTCAATCAATTTGCTTATGTGCTTGGCGGCAGATGCATGGATTCAAAAGAGCTTATGAATGAATATGTATATTCATCCCAGACGCCGGTTTACTTTATAGTGGAAAAAGCCGTATTTACCCCGGAGGAAAGTGAACAGAAGTCCAAAAATATTATGGGCATCAATGTAAATTGGGTAGATGAAAAACCCCTCTATGAAAAAGATTATATAAAATATTTGATGGAAAATGTGGATTGGATAGACACTATGGAACAAATTGATGAGAGAGATACATTCTGTGGACAGTTAAATATATATAGGGTAAATTAATAGGAACAGGACTTAAAAAAGTGCTTGCATTATTTTTGAAAGAATGGTATAGTAAATAAGTCAGGTTTACATGGCTCGTTGGTCAAGCGGTTAAGACGCCGCCCTCTCACGGCGGAAACAGGGGTTCGATTCCCCTACGAGCTGTTTTTTATGAATTGCACAGTGACTAATATCAGAGGGTTGAAGGCTGCAGGCGGAATCAGAAGGATTTTGCTGTGCAGCATTTATATTTTAACAGAAGAATGGACAAAACAGCGGCGATGGCGGAAACTAAGAAGGTAAAAGCAGAACAGAGTGTAAAATCAGTGCAGACAGATGGTACAGAAAAAAAGAAACTGCAAGAAATCGGTTTTTTTGCGCTGTGTTTTTTTGTACCAATACTTTTCATGATTTTAGTCTGGAGTATGACAGGGATTTCTTATGGGGGAAAAGTAACCCTCCTGACCTATGATATGATAGCGGAGTATATGCCTTTTTATGCATCTTTAAGGTATATCTTATGGGGAGACAATTCCCTTCTGTTTTCATGGAGTTTTTATATGGGGAGTAATTTTATGGGGGCGTATGCGCTGGATGTGGCAAGTCCCCTTGCATGGATTACGGTGTTGTGGAGTCTTAAAAATATGCCGGATGCCATTTATGTGTTGACATTGCTGAAAATCGGACTCTGCGGATTAAGTTTTGCATTTTTCACCAGATTTGGATTATCAAAAGATTCAGAAAGAAAATGCGGTATTGCCAACGTGGTATTTTCCTGCTGTTATGCACTGATGTCCTATAATGTGGCATACAGTGTGTTCCTGCCCTGGCTTGAGGAAGTGATATTGCTTCCCCTTATTCTGCTGGGAATTGAGAAGCTGTTGCAGGGGAAAAAGGGAGTTCTATACTTTGTTTCTATAGCAGGGGCGTTCCTTTGTAGTTATTATATCTCCTATATGGTGGGAATCTTTGCTGCGGTTTATATTCTGTGCCGGGTCTTAGCTGAAGTTACCAAAGAAAATCGAAAAGAGATGGGAAAGGCGCTTTTTCGGTTTGGCGCAGGCACTCTGCTGGGATTGGGGATTAATTTGCCCATACTGCTCCCCGCTTTATGGAATCTGGTAGTGAATTTGGAGGAGCGGGATACCACTCCAATGTCAGGAGCCTATGCGTTTTCTTTCTGGCAGCTCTTAAAGAAACTTTTGCCGGGACAGTATGACAGCGTGGAAAATTGGGGACTTCCCTCCATATACTGCGGCAGTATCATGGTGATTTTGGCAGTGGCGTATTTTTTTCAGAAAAAATACAGTCTTAGGGAGAAACTGTCCTATGTGCTTCTGGGAGCGGCGCCCTTTGCCGGATTTTTATTTCCGGCAGTGGATTGTGCATGGCACGGGTTCCGATATCCTTACTCAGCGCCCTACCGTTATGCCTTTCTGTTTTCGACTGTCGTTTTGATTCTTGCATGGAAGGCTTATGAAGCTCTTCCGATGGAAGGGAAAAAGGTAAGGAAGACTGCCGCCGTATTGGGAGTCTATCTGTGCGTGGAATTGTTTTTTAACAGCGCTGCAATCATTGGGGGCATACATAAGATTAATCATTATGAGGTAAGAAACCTATATG
>JAIDPH010000160.1 GCA_029062885.1 Lachnospiraceae bacterium | reverse complement strand
TTATATGATAGTTTTTTCTTCCAATATTTGTTATAATGTAAATAAGGTTTAATATTTAATCTTATTCAGATGTGGCTCCCGTTGGAGACACTTCTAAGAAACCAGAAGAATTGGAGGAACGAAACATGGGTGTATACGCAATTTCCGGCGCTTCGAGCGGAATCGGCGCCAAAGCAAAAGAACTATTATTACAACGTGGACATGAGGTAATCAACATTGACTTAAAAGATGGAGATATCTGTGTCAATCTTGCAACTGAGGAGGGCAGGCAGGCAGCAGTAGATGAACTGCACAAACGGTGTCCTGACGGATTGGACGGCATTATCTGTAACGCCGGCGTATCAGGTGCTTGCGGTAATCTTAAGTTAATCATATCGCTTAACTATTTCGGCACAGTAGCCCTTGCAAAAGGCGCATTCGACCTTTTGGAGAAAAAGCACGGAAGCTGTGTGGTAACTGCGTCCAACACGATTTCACAGGGAGCAGGACGCATGGATATCGCAGATTTGTTAAATAATATCGGTGATGAAGGAAGAGTACTCAATCTTGTGTCACAAATGGATTCTTCTAATCTTTCCGTAGGAAACAGTATGTACGTTTCTACAAAATATGCCCTGTCAAGATGGGTAAGACGAATATCGGCTTCGTGGGCTGCCAACGGCGTACGTATTAATGCCATTGCGCCCGGTAACGTAAAAACAGCGATGACGGCAGGAATGGGTACCTCTGCTAAAATGGCGTTAAATGCTCTCCCTGTTCCGACTAAATACGGTCAGGAATGTCTGATGGAGCCGGAAGAAATCGCAGAAGTTATGGTATTTCTGGTATCTGATGCAGCAAGAGGCGTAAATGGTAATGTAATGTTCGTTGACGGCGGTACCGACGCGCTGCTCAATTCAGAAAAGGTATATTAAAAACTGATTAATTCTTATAGACAAGCCGTTTGTACGGCAGATTGGGAGGTATATAATGAGACCTATTGAGAAATATGTAGAAGTTATGCAAAATAAAGACTATGCCGGACTGGCTGATATCTTTACCAAAGACGGCATTTTGTGCGATTACTGTACCAATTCTTCATCCCAGAAGGAGTACCATATATATGGAAAGGAAGCAATCAATATGTTCTTTAGGAACAAATTTGGTTTCCGCCAGTACTCTATAGCTGATGCGGAAGTGGTAAATGATACTCAGGCAGAATTTGTAGCTAATTTTGGCGGATATAATATTATGGCAATCGCTACGGTTCGTGAAGTAAGTGAAGACGGTCTTATCCGTAACCTTACGGTAAGACCTAAATAAAAGATAAGTATATTCCCGACATATCTGTACATACTACTCTTATATGAAAGTCATCGGAAAAAGGAGAGTTTGCAGATGTTAGGGAAACAAAGCGTTCAGTTTGATAATCCGGTTTATATAATCAGCAGCGGTTCAATCGTTGGAAGCAAAGAAGGACAGGGTCCTATGGGGAAACTGTTCGATAAGGTTGGGCAGGATGATATGTTCGGCGCCAATACCTGGGAAGAAGCTGAGAGCAGCTTACAAAAGGAAGCACTGCAGATTATGCTGGACAAAGCAAACTTAAAAAAAGAAGATTTACAGCTTATTTTTGCTGGCGATTTGCTTGGACAGTCAATCGCCAGCAGTTTTGGTCTGGCGTCTTTTAATACGCCTCATGTCGGTCTGTATGGCGCGTGCTCTACCAGCGGTCTTTCGATTGCAGTAGGCAGTCTTGCCGTGTCAGGAGGTTTCGTGGACAAGGCGGCATGTGTTACTTCAAGTCATTTTGCCAGTGCGGAGAAGGAGTTCCGTTATCCGCTCGGCTACGGGAACCAGAGACCGCTTTCGTCAAGCTGGACCGTTACAGGCAGTGCGGCTTTCCTGCTTTCTTCCAAGAAGGAGGGGAAAGTTCGTGCGAAAGTAGCCGGGGTGACATTTGGCAGAATTATGGATTATGGCATCAAAGATTCCATGAATATGGGAGCGTGCATGGCTCCGGCAGCCGCAGATACAGTCAAGCAGAATCTGGAGGACTTTGGAAGAAAACCTGATGACTATGACAAGATTATCACAGGCGATTTGGGTTCGGTAGGTCAGAAGCTTCTGTTTGAGCTGCTTGAGGAGAATGGGATAGATATTCGTAAACAGCATATGGACTGTGGTATTGAAATATTTGACAGTGAGAAGCAGAATACCAATGCCGGCGGTTCCGGATGTGGTTGCGCTGCTGTCACTTTATCAGCCTATATTCTGAAAAAAATAGAGGAAGGCGTTTGGAAAAGAGTGCTTTTCCTGCCTACAGGGGCTCTTCTTAGCAAGACGAGCTTCAATGAAGGCCAGACCATTCCGGGTATTGCGCATGGGGTGGTGCTGGAACAATAGTTTAAAGAAATCAGGAAATTGTAATGATCAGAGATATGATACAATCAGATACGGAACATGTGCTTGAGATGATGCAGGTATTTTATGCTTCACCTGCGGTTATTAGCAATGGTTCAGATGAAATTTTTAGAAATGATATAGCAAGCTGTGTAGGAGATTGCCCATATTTAGAGGGATATATCTTCGAAGATGATGCGAATATTTTAGGATATGCGATGGTTGCCAAAAGCTTTTCCACAGAATTGGGGAAACCCTGCATCTGGATTGAAGATTTGTATATCAAGCCGGAAGCTCGTGGTATAGGAATTGGAAAGGAATTCATGGCATACATTAATCAAAAATATCCGGAATGCGCAATGTGTCTTGAGGTAGAGGAAGAAAATCAAAATGCCATTAGCTTATATAAAAGATGCGGGTTTGAGGCATGGTCTTATATAGAGATGAAAAAGGGATAAAGCGATGGTTTACTATGAAGATGAAAAGATATTAATTCGTGATATGTTGCATAGTGATGCCGGGATTATTACTAATGAGGAAATAGCCCAAGGCTGGGATCAGACTATAGATAAATATGAAATGAGACTGGAGCATCAGGCAGCTGGTAAGAGCATTGCATTAGTCGCAGAGTATAAAGGAAATGTAGCAGGATATATCAATGTATATCCTAACTCTGAGTGGGGCTCTTTTGCAAATCAGGGATACCCTGAAATTGTGGATTTTGGCGTACTTGAAAAGTATCGAAAAAACGGTATCGGAAGTAAGCTGATGGATATTGCGGAGCAAATAGCTTCGAAATATTCGGACATTGTTTATCTCGGTGTCGGTCTGCATAGCGGATACGGAAGCGCACAGAGAATGTATGTGAAGCGCGGATACGTCCCTGATGGAAGTGGTGTCTGGTATCGTGATAAAGTTTGTCTGTATTTTGCAGATTGCTGTAATGATGACGATTTAGTTTTGTATTTGTCGAAAGTATTACGTTAAGGCTTTGTTCCAATTGAAATTTACGGAGGAAGTTAATGATAATCGAAGGAAACCAAAAAGAGATAGACGCCATGAAAGAATTCCATAAAGGAAACAGGCAAAGAGGACTTGAACTACAGGAAGAATTTGTAGCTGAGTTCAGGGAGGAATATAAAGATAAAGACCATTGTTCCTGTAAAAAGGCGTGTAGATATCATGGTAATTGTAAAGAATGTATTGCAATACATAGAGCTCATCAGGAACATGTTCCGAATTGTATGCGTCCGATTATAAATGCAAAAATTAAATCGTTATCTGAATTAACAGAACATACAATAGCAAATGAAATAGAAGCGCCTCATGAAGTTTTGCGAAAAGAGTTTCAATAAATATTGCAAAAAAGAGTCAATAAGTTATATACTTTACTCATCTAAGAGCAAGCTTGTGGAATATAAGGAGAAATGATTATGCAGGCAATTATGGAAACACTGTTTGATATTATGTATTTATCTCTTGTTATCACAGTTGGAATCAGAATGATGATAAAAGGACGCAAAGAAAAGCAATATTTTTTATTTGGAGTGATGGCAGTCATTCTTGGAACAGGAGATGCATTCCATCTTCTCCCCCGCGCTTATGCACTATGTACGACCGGTCTGGAAAACTTCACTGCGGCGCTTGGCGTTGGAAAACTGGTTACCTCAATCACTATGACGGTGTTCTATGTGCTGTTATATTATGTGTGGCGCGTTCGTTACAAGGTGCAGGGT
>JAIDPH010000016.1 GCA_029062885.1 Lachnospiraceae bacterium | reverse complement strand
TAATAGGTCGAGGGCTTAACCAAACGAAAGGGCTGCTGTGGATGAAGATTTTTGGTATTTGGTTTTGAGGGCATGTCAGCCATTGTGTATGGCGATAAGGCTCTGCGGATTTGAGTATGAGGAACGGCAAAGCATGAATCAGAAAAAAATGGACAGACTGAAAATGGCAGGGATATTAGGGGCAGGTTTTTTACTGCGCTTTTTTTATGTGTTGTTTTCCACTATATATGATAGACAATATGACATTGGAATGATCGACCTTGATGCAGGTCATACTGTTTCAGGAGGGCATCTTGCCTACATTCAGTATATATACGAAAATTTAAGACTACCGAATATTGACCCGACGAGTGTGTATCAGTTCCATCATCCGCCGCTCCATCATTTTTGCTGCGCAATATGGATGAGATTTTGTTCTATTTTTATTCATAATACGGATGTGTTAGAAGAGTCAATACAGATGGTTCCTTTTATTTGTTCATTATTAATTTTGTTAGTTATATTAAAAATTCTGCGCCAATTTGACCTTCGGGAAAAAACGGTGTGTCTACTGATGTTATTATTCTCCTTTCACCCAGCTTTAGTGTTATTATCGGGCAGTGTAAACAATGACTGCATGAGTCTGCTTTTTACCCTGCTTTGTGTATATACGACAATTCGTTGGAGTAGAAAACCTAATATGCGTAATATAATTTATATTGCGTTGTCAATTTCGCTCGGAATGCTGACTAAGCAGAATGTTGCAGAAATGGCGTTTCCAATCGCGTTTGTATTTATTTATATGTTTGTTAAACAATGGAGGGAAAGAGGACTGCCTGAAAAGATGATTAAGCAGTTCGCTTTATTTGGTGTAGTGTCTGTTCCTATAGGAATGAGCTTTTATGTGCGCAACCTTATTTTATATAAAACGCCGCTAATTTGGGTTTATACGCTTCCGGAAGATTCTTGGCAGTATACAGGAAACGTACCGGTGCTGAATCGCTTTTTATGGCCTGTTTTATCAGAAATGGCGGACAATCTGCTGCATTTTAAGATTGGATGTGGATATAATGTCTGGATGCAGATTATAAGGACGTCTGTTTTGGGCGAATGGGATATGATGGATGTCGGGCGCAGCGTGAAGGTACTGGCTGTGCTTTTAATGGTGGCCGGAGCGGCGATGGCATTTTTAGCGTTTATTGCTTTTTGTAAAGTGTTTATTATTGGTAAAAACACTATTGATATACCATGCAGGATTATATTTGTTGCCTCATATCTGGTTAATTTGATTTTTTATTTAAAATTTGCTTATGATTATCCTCATCAATGCAGCATGAGCTTCCGTTATATTGAAATAGAACTGTTATTTCCGGCAGTGGCGCTTGGTATTATCTGGCAGAGGTCAGATAAAAAATGGTTTCAGAATGGAATGATAGCTTTGTTAGCTGCGTTCTGCCTGTTAAGCATGGCAATGATTGGTGTGTGGTGTCTGGGATAAATACAGGATTATCTATTTTGGAGATAAGAAAGATGTGGAATGATAAAATCAGAAAAAAGCTATATTTACAGCCTGTTTTGGCGGCATTGTGTACGGCAGTGCTTTTTTCTGTGCAATATTTTTTAAGAGGGCTGTATCCGTTCGGGAACGGCTCAGTTATGATTACGGATATGTATTCTCAGTATGTGCCGCTTCTGTACCATTTCTATGATGTGGTGACAGGAGAAAAAAATCTGTTTTTAGACTTTTCAATATCAGGCGGTGCAAACTTATATGTAGATACAATCAATGAGGTGATTAATCCGTTTAACTATGTACTGCTCTTATTTGGTAGAGACATGATTTATAAAGCAGTTAATGTAATCTTGCTTTTATATGTCGCAGCCGCTTCTGCATCAATTGATTTTTTTCTGATAAAGGTTTTTCCAAAGAATCGGAAGTGGAATTTGATTCTGAGCATATGCTATGCGCTGTCCGGTTATATGGCATATAATTATCAGATTATCAAATGGATGCTCTTTCCGGTGATTTTCCCATTATTTTGTCTGACGCTGCGCCGTCTGATTAAAGAAGGTAAGGGAGGCCTTTATGCGCTTCTATTGTGTTATCAGTTGAATTTAAGTATTCAGTTGGGATTTATGGCTTTGCTTTTCACATTGTTTAGCAGTGGGATATATTTTTATTGTTGTGTAAAAAAAGAAGAAAGGCTAACTCTTATGTGCCGGCTGGGAGTGTATACAATTGTGGGACTTCTGCTTTCCGGTGTAGTGCTTGTCCCGAATATAATGATTCTTTTGTCTTCTTCCCGTGCAGGTGAAAATTTATCATATATAAATATAATGAAAATGCATGGGTTTGATGATTTATTTGAGCGAATGTTTCAAATTGCGCATCCGGTGCTTTTGGCAATATTAGTGAGTCTTATTGTCCGATGGAAGAGAAGCGGAAAGATAGATGAAAATAGAAGTAGGGTTGAAAGAAAATTTTTGATTTTACTTAATGCTTTTTTATGGCTGACCGTGTTATTACAGCCAGCTAATCTTATCTGGCATATGGGTTCTTATATCTGTTTCCCGGTAAGATATGCGTATATGGCATTGCTCTCAGAAATTTGTCTGATTAAGTTGATGCTGTCAGATGCGGATAAGCCGAAAGAATTGGAAATGGCAGTCAAATTTCTGCTGCCGGTTTGTAGTGTAGTTCTATGTGTTTCAGCATGTACACTCACATTTTTATGGAACGACAGGATTGTACAGGCTTTTTCTTCACTGGCAATCAGCTTGACATGTCCAAAAGAAACAGTGCAGGTATGTATCATTTTGCTGTTGTTCTTTTTGGCGGCATTATGCGCCGTGATATCAGCTTATAATAGACAGTGGCTGATTTTTGTGTCGGCAGTATGCGGAGTCTGCTTCTGGTTGTTTATTGTACTGCCGCAGGATTATGCTGTACGTATTTTAAATGAGACAACATATGAGGTAATGACAGAGCAGGCTGCGGATGACCACGACAGTGTTTTTCATCACGTGAAGAGTAATGCTGAATTGCCGCCAAATGCATCTTTGGTGAACCGTAATAGTTCGCTTATGGGATATTTACCTACGGGAAATCATAATTTTCAAAATACTATGGAAGAATTAGGGTATTTGGTTCGTTGGGTAGCTACGCAGGATGTAGGAGGAACTGCAATCTCAGACAGGTTATTGTCCGAAGGAATGCTTTTTTATACGGGTGTATCTGAATTGAAATTAAAAGGTACTTCGGTTTTGGAACGACAGGAAGAAATGGGGAAGTTTGCAAATGGAAAAAACTGCCTTGAGAGAATTAACTGTAGTGAAGTGGAAACGGATGATAATGGAGAGATTTGTTTAAATGTGTCGGGCGAACAGACTATTTATCTTGATCCCGCAATGACAGCAGACAGCTATAGCGTATTGATAAATGGAGACGAATTAGAAATACCGGAGGCAGATGCATATTATGGACCGCATAGAATTGTGGAATTGGGAACATTTTCCGATGAGGAAGTAAAAATTCTTATAGTAGATAAAAGCGGTAATCCGCTTAATGTAGATAATATGGAAATTGCTATGCTGGCAGTAAAAGAATGGGAAGATACTCTGGATAATAATAAGTCGGATAGTGCGAGGTTATTAACAGCTCAGGAGATTAGCGTTGACGCAGTTGCCGGAAGTATAAGTGTGACGATTGAGAATGCAGAGGAAGGACAGACTGTTTTTTTACCGACTACCGCTCTTAATGGGTGGAGATGTGTCTTAAATGGGAAAACTGTGAATGTTTCAAATGTTTTTGGATTTTTGGGAATACCGACTGAGAATGGGTATAATGAAATTATATTGAAATTTATTTCTCCGGGATTATCGGTTGGAAGTATTTTGACACTTCTTGGTGCAGCCGGTTTAGCTGCAAGTGTACTGTTTGAACGAATCAGGCGTAAGAGAAGCAGTACCTCATGTGACATTGTCAGGGAGAATTCTTCGTTAAGTAAAATTACAGTAAAGACAATGGCATGGATTTACCGCATTTTATTTGCGGGTGGTCTGGCTATGGTGTATATTATTCCGGCAGCCGGTCTTGCAGTTTATATTGTAATGAAAGTGCTAAGGCTTGGAAACTGATAAGTATTAGTTAATAAATGT
>JAIDPH010000159.1 GCA_029062885.1 Lachnospiraceae bacterium | reverse complement strand
CTCCCAGCTCAATCCGGTGTCCCATATGTTTGATCTGATAATCTTTTCTGGAAACAAACACCAAATCATCACTTTCATCGTAATACGCTAAATCTCCGGTCGTATAAACAATACTTCCATAGCCTGCCGCCAACGGATCCTGAACGAATGCCCTTTCCGTATCCTCTTTGTTATTCCAATACCCTAATGCCAGACCGGCTCCTCCGACACATATCTCTCCGACATGATTTCTGTCATCAACAATGTTTCCTTGATCGTCTTTCAGAAACACTCGATAATTCGAAAAAGGTTTTCCAATCGGCAATCGTCTATCTTCTTTATATTTATCTGTGATCTCATAATATGTGCAATTAAACGTAATCTCCGTAGGCGCATATAAATTAACATATTTTGCACCGGGCACATGGTCAATCCAGTAGTTTATGGCTTTGACCGGCATTGCTTCACCGGAGAACATGATATATCTCACCCCCGGAACCTTAATCTTGTCCAAAGCTTTAAAATCAGCCACGATACGCAATGCGGACACTGCCCATATGAGTGTATCGATCTTTCGCTCGCACAGATATTCAAGCAACAGCTTAGGAGACATAAACAGTTTCTTCGGTAAAATTTCCAGTCTGGCGCCGTTTCTAAGAGCATTATATATATCCTTCGCCGAGACGTCAAAATCAAACGGCGACTGATTCCCGAATACCTGCGTGTGATCAAATCCAAAAGTCTCTCCAAAAATCTCTGCCATATCAATAACTGATCTGTGACACTTCATGACACCTTTAGGCACTCCGGTCGAGCCGGACGTAAAAATAACATTCAGTGGGTCAGCATCAATCATCCTGCTCCGTATCGCTGAAAGATCTATTTGATTCAGCTCATCCCCCTGTAGGATATGCGTAACCTTGATTGTGCTCTCATATGCCTCACTTCCTTCATTCGCATCCAAAATGCACATAGGGTTAAGGCTGTCCAAGATTAATCGTATCCTCTCCTCAGGCATAGAAGGTTCTATGGGTACATAGAAATTACCACTATATAGGATTCCCATAAAAGCGATAACAGTATCTACATTTCTGTCAATCAACACCGCAATCGGTTGATTGATCTTGCCGCCTGTTACATTCGCAAGCAGATATGAACCGATGATCTGCGCTCTCTGCATATATTCTATATAGGTTAATTCACCGGCTTCATCAGCCAGCGCAATCTTATTCGGAAATCGCTCCGCGTCCTCTTCGAGATACTGTAAAATATTAGTTTTCATATAACTGCTCCCTTTTGCAGTCTATCAATGTATACTTCTGCACACTCATCATACATTTGGTCTGTCTTGATCTCCATCCGCCTTACAAAACAAAACCCCGTCTACCGGATAGTGCACCCATATGTCAACATTTCTCTGTTCAAAAGGGTGGAAATAGTTCGGAATGATATTCTGATCCTCATCCTGTCTTAATGTAAACCCTGCCGCATAAACAAATTGCTCATTGAATCCCAGACAATAGAAATCAATATATTCATACTGTTCCTTCAACAAATCAAAGAAACTTCCCAGGCAACTGAAACACTTTTGCTCTCCCACATAGTCCACAATTCTCAGCGCCTTGCGGTCGCTTACAGTCTCTTCCCGAAATACGATAATTGCCTTAGGCGTTCCTTCTGTTGAGATTCCGTAAACCTTATATTGATATATAGGATGTTCAAAAAAACGTCTTTTTATATAGTTTTTGTCTTTGTACGGTACGCTATCCTTATTCAGCAACCCCGAATAATTTTTATCAAACGCTTTAAAATCATTGATTTCCTGAATTTCGACCGGCAGCCCAGCAGCAGATTCATTGACGGCAGCACTTTTCGGAAGATATTCTATACAAGCAATATGAAAAGCCTCCTTTTGGCAAAGCCTATAGAAATGCTTCATCTTTCCGACCTTACGATTTGGAAAGATCTTCATAAAGGGTATTGATATTTTAGGATTTGAACCAATTCCAAGCTTATATCTAAAATGAACCAGTTCCTCCAAACGGACAGCCAGTTCAAGACCCAGCAACGGAATATTTCCTTCCTTGACCTTCCATATGCTTCCCCATATATCCATACATTCTTCGTCATGTGATGCCTTAAGGTATCCCAGAATCCCTTCCAGCGTATCTTTCTGTCTGTCGATTGCCAAAATGAAATTTACACTGCCATTCGGTTCCAGAAACTCATACTCAAAAAAGGAACGGTTGACTGCTAAAATATGTCCTTTTTTCCAAAAGGTATCAATAAATGTCATGATCTGTGCAATATCTTCTTTTGCTGCCAGACGGATTATATATTTTTCATCATATTTAATATTCAAAGCAGACCTCCATCCTACAGCCAGATCGTCGGCCACATGTCTATCCATGACGATTATATTTCTACAAATCAATTAGCCACTGATTTTAAGCAGAACGTCAATGATCCGCTCCTGATCCTCCTCCGTTAAATACGCCGAAAAAGGGATTGAAAACGTTCTGTCCGCATAGTCAACAGTATTTTCAAACGATTCATCACCCATAAAGCAGTCTGCAAATACTTTCATACAGTGCATGGGATTAGGATAATAAACAATAGTCGGAATGCCTTCTTCCTGCAATTTTGTCCGCACCTCATCCCTGTGTGTCTGATCTTCAGCCAGAAGTGCATACTGCGCATAGGAAGATACCGTATTTTCACTAATAAAGGGAATCACAAACCTATCCTTAAATGCCTCATCATATCGTGCGGCGATCTCCTGTCTTCTTGTTATCTCTTCATCTAAGACTGCCAGTTTGGGAAGCATGACTGCCGCCTGCAGGGTATCTAATCTGGCATTCATTCCGACTCTGATATTATCATACTTACTGCTTCCCTTTCCGTGGACACGCAAAGACTTAAGCAGATCCCGCGTCTCCTCACTATCGGTAAATACCGCACCGCCGTCCCCGTAACACCCCAAAGGTTTAGACGGGAAAAAGGACGTTGCTCCGATGTCTCCCAACGATCCGCACTTTCTGCCCTTATAGGAAGCTCCCGTTCCCTGCGCCGCATCTTCGATCAATAAAAGACCGTATTTACCTGTAACCTCGCGCACTCTATCATAATCCGCCGGGTTCCCGATAAAATCCACTGCCACGACAGCTTTCGGCTTCAGTGCCCCTTTAGCTATAACGGCCTTGATCTGTCTTTCCAGACTATCCGGGCTGATATTGTAGGTATCTTTATCAATATCACAGAAAACAGGTTCCGCTCCCAACATAAATGCCGGTTCCACCGATGCCACAAAGGTCATGTCGGGACAGAAGACCGCATCGCCTCTGCCGATTCCGTGTGCCATATAAATCAACTGCAACGCATCCGTTCCGCTGGAGCATCCTACCGCATACTTAACACCCACATACGCGGCAAGTTTCTCTTCGAACTCTTCGACTTGCTTTCCAATAATAAAGTTGGTGTCTTCCAACACTCTGTTGATGTTTTGATCGATCTCACTTTTCAATGCATGATACTGTGCTTTTAAATCAATAAACTCCATACTGTTCCTCCACTGCACCATCAGCCGCCACCCTATACTGCCGGCCGCATTCCGAACACCGCCATAAGCCCGCTTCTTCCTGCAGCCTTACACCACACATACAAACATATCCCACAGTTCTTCCGGGATTACCCACAACAAGATGATATTCACCCACATCGTGAGTCACTACTGTTCCGGCCCCCACCATGGCATATCGTCCTATCGTATTTCCGCACACGATCGTTGCATTTGCACCTATAGACGCGCCTTTTCGAACGATCGTCTCTTTAAATTCATGCTTTCTTTCGATGAAACTCCGAGGATTGATCACATTGGTGAACACGCAATTTGGACCCAGAAAAACATCGTCCTCACATACCACACCCTGGTACAAAGCAACGTTGTTCTTTACCTTCACGTTATTGCCTATGCGCACACCGCTCTCAATGAATACATTCTGCCCGATATTACAATTTTTGCCAATAACGGAACTGCCCATGATATTACAGAACTGCCATATCCTTGTCCCCTCGCCGATCTGCGCATCATCGCTGACCAAACTGGTGGGGTCTGCCTGATATCCTTTATTCATTCTTATACCTTTCCGTTATGTTATCTCTTTTCTCCGAATCTGCCGGCAAAATCCATTGTACTGCAATCCTGCATCGGAAGCTTAACAGTTTGTCCGGTATCGGCCGCCTTGTAGATTGCTAGTACCAGCTCAAGCGCCCTGCGTCCCGCCTCGGCATCCACATAAGGCGCGCGATCCTGTTCGATAGCCTGAATCACATCTGCGTACAACTTGGAATGCCCGAATCCGTATACATTAGGCGGATTCTCATGACACTCTTTCTTGATTTCTTCCGGATCATCCAGATAATCCGAGAATCTCCACTCTTCAATAATATTAACAGCCTCTCCGCCTGCTTTGACCGTACCCTTCTCCCCGAAAATATATAAAGTCTCTTCCAGATTCCTAGGATATATATTCGTTGTACCTTCCACAATGCCGTAGCTTCCGTTCTTAAATCTGATCAAGGCAATTCCGAGATCTTCCGCCTCAATATAATCATGCTTGAGGCGATCCGTGAAGCCTATGACCTCCTCAATCTCATCCCCCATCATCCAACGCAGCAGATCAATATCATGGATACACTGGTTCATCAACGCACCGCCGTCCTGTTCCCAGGTGCCGCGCCATTTGGCACGGGCATAGTATTCGTAATCTCTTGCCCATCTGATATGTGCTGTTCCGTAATATAATCTGCCGAACCGCTGCATCTCAATCGCTTCCCTGATTTTTAAGACAGACTTATTGAACCTGTTCTGATGACAGGCACATACTTTAACATTCTTTTCCCGTGCCTTCTCAATGATCTCATCCGCATCCTTCAACGAAAGCGCTATAGGCTTCTCAATGATAAGATTGCACCCCGCATCAATACAGTCCAATGCAATCTGTGCATGTTTACCACTCTCTGTCGCAATGGCAACAAGCTCCGGTTTTATTTCCTCAAGCATCTTATGATAATCGGTATACTGCGCCACATCTGCCGACAGCTTGTGCTTCAGCATCTTGTCTTTCATGTTATCCAGCACAATATCGCATAATGCTGCTATTTCTAAATGATTATTCAAAGCTGCTACAACATGGTTAGGTGATATCCTCCCACAACCGATCAATGCATATTTCATTTCGTTCCCTCTTATCATTTTCGCTTTTACTGATTTACCGTTCCATTACTTAATGCTTCTTTTCTCTTTTACTATCTCCCGTCACTCTGTTGATGAACCGGTTATACCGTTCCATATAATGGCCGATATTACTCCTGAACTTCCTGTCCGCCTGCTTGACATGCGAACATTTCTGAATAACCGCGGCAAGTGACTCTTCGCTTTTCGGTTCATAGAAATGGATCATGTCTCGCAGTTCATCCCCCGACTGCATCTTCTCTATATCCGGCTCATGCCCGGGAATGATCACCCCTGCACCGGCAAAAAGTCCCTCGTAGATCGTTCTCCCAATGCAGAACTGCGGTTCTCCGCGTATAATATAATCGCTGACACGGTATATGCTGCCCGTGTCTTTCATCTCTCCGCAATATATGACACGCTCGTCATTTTTTGTCATCTTTTCACAGTCACGCCCATAGGCATGATCGTTATTACCCACTATCAAAAGTCTGCTGTTTGGGTTTTCGTGTTTCATAAATGACTTAAGGACAAACTTTGATCCTTTGTTGTCTCCCACCTGTCCAAGCATCGCAAATATCGTGTTTGCCTGTGTTACACCGCATTTTCTTAGACTGTCTTCGTAATCGGCATCTGCAACCCACGTCATATCAAAGGGATTGTTTAACACCATCGCACGCTTATTCCTCGTAATTGCTTCGATAGGTATTCTCGTCGCTTCATCAATATAAATGATTCCCGCGGCTCTCTCCAAAGCCTTGACAAGCTGTCCGATCCTGCGGTACTGCGGATTGATGATCTCTCTGGCATGAACGATATATCTGGCATTATCATCTATGATGGGGAATAAAACGAGTGAATTCAAATGCACATAATCATATCCACCCTGCCCGATCACTCTTGTCCTTTTTCTCTTACAGAAAAAAGCCATGATATTATTGACAATATGTGAACACTCACTGAGTACACTCACCTTGTCATAATACTGGCAGCGGTATCTGGGCATCCATACCGTATAAATATTCTTCAAATGGCTTCCAAGCAAACTCCTTAGTTCCTCTTCATCCGCCTTACGGGTAAAACTCTTACAGATCAACAGATCATAGTCATACTCTATATTTTGAAGAACGCCTGTTATACTCCGATTTGCGCCGTATATGAAAATGCCTTCGTGTAATACGAATAATGCTTTCATCAATTAGAATCCTTTATACCTTTTCCATATGGATTTTACCATATCTTGGCTATCTTGAACAGTCTGAATTGCTGACATCACATGGCGTGGTCGTACTGCGGTCATTCATAATCAGGTCAATCTCTCGTTTCATGTTTTCCAGAGCGTTTTCCTTCCAGAAATTACTTTTCTGCTCTGTTGCTGAAGCATCGGATAATATCAACTGATACAGATCCTGGGCGGAATCAAAAAATTTTGCTATCCCTTTCTCACACAGCTCAGCCACTGCAGGATACGCCCCTTCCCGCATGATATAAGTCTTCAGATTGAATTCAAGACCTTCAAAAGTTGCCGTCGATCCGTATCCGCCGATCTGATATGTGGATGCCGCAAACAGCTCATACAGATCAACTTTATTATTATCAATCACCTCTATGCCGGAAGCCGCCAGCTTCACATACCTCTCCTTCCATCTCTCATACTCACCGGGATGCAATTTATAGACAATCCTGTATTGCGAGTCATCTATCAGTTCATTCAACTCTGTCGCGATCTCCGACATCATTTCTCCAATCTTGGGCTGGGAGATGAAAATGATCTGATAAGGATATCTTTTGGTCGTTTTCTTTTTGGCTTCTTCCGCTCTCTCACATAAATGAGGGAACCCGATCTCCTTAAGCTTGTCCTGCGTAAGTGGATAACGCGCCATACCCAGCCAATATCCAGAAAAGGCAAAAAAATATTGCGGAAACTGTTTGACCTGTGTACCGGGATAATAATTATATGCCACATGAGTTTTTCCTGCCGCTCCATGCTGTAATTCTACTGTCGGAATATGCCGCTCTGCTGCCAGCTCATTAATGATCATGCAGTCAATGTTATATCCCACCACTTCCAGAATAATATGTGGGTTGACGCGATCCAGTATTCTGTCAAATTCTTTTCGTTTCGTTTGATATACGTAATATCCGCACACCATTTTATCAAGAACCGATTCAATATTATACTCAACGTGATAAGCTCTGCAGATCTCCTCTATTGGATCACAGATCTTATCACGCAAAGTTTTTCTAATCCCGGCAACCTGCTTCTTATGCAGAAACTGCCGACAATACCAATGCAGCATTGTTTTTATTTCGATCAGATCCGTATACACAAGATTTTCTGTTTTCACAGGCCTGAAATGCTTTTGAAAATAGGGTCTCTCCAAGACAATACTGCCAGGATATTCCGCTGCGATCCTGTCTGTATAAATACATTCATAACAATCTCCCGACCATACCCTGCGCTCTGCATTCAAGATCAATACATTATGCTTTCCTCTCGGAAGTCTGCCAAACAGCAGAGCATATTTTACAGTGCCCAGCCTTGCCTTCGTCTGCTGCCATTTAGAGCGTATCGGATATACGTACAATTCTCCTCCCGAATCCAGCTTCTTCATGATCTCTCTCTCTACAACGTGCCGAAAATAAGTCCAATATGCAAACCCGTTAATTTCGTCTTGGATCAGTCCGTATTTATGTTCAATTTTCAAAAAAGGTTCCAAATCCATAAAAACACATCCATTCCTCTTGATTGTGCCCGCTTATTTCATATGCTTATCACGCTTGTCAATTGTACTGAAAATACATTAGACCCGTATAGCAAGCTCCCTCTTAAAAGACAAACACGCTCATAATTAAGTTAATCTTTTCGACAATATATATTCCGCCAGCATAAAATCGTACTCCGTGTCAATATCGACAGAGTTCGCAGACGACATCTTGTAGGCGTAGCAACCTTGATCATAGGGACTTTCCATTTCCCAAAGATAGGATTCCTTCAAAATATATAACGCTCCGTTAATTCGATAGTAAACAGGCAGCAACTGACTCGGGGTGGAAGCGATTTCTCCGGATATAAAACCATCCATCCGACAATCTTCCTGTAATGTATTGGAATAAAGAGGTGAATGCTCCATTTCACATACGCTGACAACTGCGTTTGCCCCTTTACGATTAAACAGTTCATATCCTTGTCTGATATCTTCCGCCGTTCTCAGCGGCGATGTCGGCTGTAAGACGCATACACTGGCGAAGCTCTCCTCTAAGGATCTATAGCCGTCCAAAACCTCTTTTACTAAATCCCACGTGCTCGCCATATCTGAAGAATTTTCCTCATTTCTCAGAAAGGGAACCTCCGCACCATATTCGCGTGCGATTGCTGCGTATTTCTCCGAATCAGTCGAAACCATGATACGATCAAAC
The DNA here is from genome assembly GCA_029062885.1 of Lachnospiraceae bacterium. Classification (GTDB taxonomy): domain Bacteria; phylum Bacillota; class Clostridia; order Lachnospirales; family Lachnospiraceae; genus UBA3282. The sequence goes on along the minus strand of JAIDPH010000159.1, from coordinate 2,667 downwards.
ACACCGCTATCTATCGCCGCGATGACCGAATATGCTAAAAGAGGCTTATCCCGTAAATCTTTAATATTTTTGTTTTTAAGTCTTTTTGAACCGCTTCTCGCCGGTATAATCGCCAAATTTTTCATATATACTCCTGTTTACTTCTCCTAAAGTTAAAGCTGCTGCAGATACCCTCAGATATCAAACTCTATATCATAAAATTTCTTTTTCAAATCAATCTCCGCCCCATCTTCCCCAATCAGATATTCTTTGATCAGACTGACAATACTCTCGGAGGGCTTTGCGCCTAACTGTTTGCGCAACAGAATATCTTTTGCTATCTTTCCCCGGAATTCTACTGTCTGCACCGCTTTCATCGCTTCCTTGATCGCTACAGTATCAGGAGCACAATTTACAATACTGACGGCCTGTACCCTTCCCCTCTGTCTGTCTCCGATATTAACCGTGGGAATCCCCAGCGTCGGAGCCTCCAGAATTCCGCTTGAAGAGTTACCTATTACCATAGAACAATACTTCATGGCTGACAGATAGCGGATCATTCCCAACGACTCCGTCAAAAATATCCTCTCTCTTCTTTTCTCAGCGAATTTCTCCAGACACTCGTTAATCATTCTGCCTCCGGCATCCGCATTGGCCTTCGTGATCAGATAGCGATACTCTGTCATCTCGTCCATCGCCCGTAGCAGTTCATTTATCTGTTTAATCCCACTGCCTTCCTCCAGTGTCACCGGATGAAACGTGACCAAACAATACTTTTCTCCCAAGCTAAACTGTATCGCTTCCTCCAATTCTGACTTCTCCAACAGTTTCTGGCTAAGAATGTTTTCAACTCCTAATGCCCCCACACAAAACACTCTGTCCGGATGTTCTCCCAACTGGATAACCCTCTTACGATATACCTCTGTGCTTGTAAAATGAAGAAAACTCATCTTTGTAATACCATGCCTGATGGCATCATCAATGGCGCCTTCCGTCACTTCCCCGCCATGAATATGTGCAATTGGTATCTGCGCATTCATGGCCGCAATACAGACTGCCATCGTCTCATAACGATCACCCAGAACAACGAGCATGTCCTGCCTGTTTTCAGCAAAAAAATGCCCGAACCTTACAAGGGCTTCCGCCATCGTTTCGGACATTCCAACCGCACCGTCTTCTTTAGATATAATAGGAATCTTAGCCATAATCGTGATTCCGTCTTCCTCAATCTCACGATAGGTTTCTCCAAATTCCTTCTCCAGATGCATGCCGGTAACAATAACATTCACATGCAATGCAGATTCTTCACGCAGCTTTAATATAACATTCTTCAGCAATCCGTACTCAGCTCTCGTTGCTGTCAGCACACATATCTCTTTCATTTCTATTTATTATTTCCTCTATAGTTTTCACTTTTAGGCGGAAAATCATTGCAATCAAACCTCGGAAGCAGATAACGATCCTCAATTGCCAAATCCACAGCCCGAACCTCCGTTGTCATTCCCATCCTACAGCCTCTCTGTTGAATATATTCCACCACATCTTTATTATGGCTTCCATAGGGATAATTCATCACCCATCCTTTAGTATCTATAAATTCATCCATAACATCCAATGCTTTGGAAATATCTTCCTGCATCTGCTGTCGCGATAAATTACCCAGCCAATAATGATCATACCCGTGTATGCCGATGTACATACCATGTCGCTTCATGGTACGGATCTGTTCCCGCGACATATACAGCTCATACGCCAGGACTTCCTCCGATACTCCCACATAGCGTTCAAACAAATCACTGGAAATAAGGTTCCTGACCCGCTCCGGCAAAGCCGTTTGCAACATACGTTTGACAAAAATCGTTTCCTTCGAATCAAACCGATTTGCAACCGCATACTCCTCAAAAAGCTCCTCGTTAGACGGATAGTCGTACTCCCGCCCACGATAGAAATTCATTCTCTCAAATACATCCGGCAGCAGTCTTCTGATATCTGCCGCTGCAAGAATATAATGAATCTTATTGACATCAAGGAGGCTGTGAGCCTCGAAAGACTTGCCCGGTATAAAGAAAGACCCCTGCACTTTCTCTTCTTCAAGTATCGGCATAACATAAGTAAAATTATCGATATATCCGTCATCGAATGTCAGAAGCACCGCATTCTCAGGAAGCGTAATCTGACCGTCGAGAGCTGCCAATACCTCTTCCGTCCGTACTACTGAAAAACTAGCTTTCAAAAAGGCGATCTGTTGCCGAAACAACTCTATATCCATTCCTTTAATATTCGGATATCTGCTGTGTTTCAAATCCCGAACATAGTGATACATAACAATATAGAGCATGCTATATCCTCCTAATTTTACCCAATACCATTCTCCTTGTCAAATGCAGTGCTGATCATCCGGTCTCTTATATTTTCCAATCAACTATATATATAATTAATTCTTTGTATCTAATAACTGCTTGGTCTGTCCTGATCCCCATCCCCACGGTATAAATGTAGTTTATCCAACACATTACTTACAAAATAAATATCAACATTCCTTGCCTCAAATGGTTCAAAATAATTTGGAATAATATTAACATCATCCGATTCTCTTTTTATAAAACCAGATTGACGCATAATATCGTCTGAAATTCCATAGCAATAGAAATCAATATATTCATATCCTAGCTCTTCCAATATACGATC
>JAIDPH010000158.1 GCA_029062885.1 Lachnospiraceae bacterium | reverse complement strand
TTGCAAAATATATAATGTACAGATTGGAATGAAATTATACTTTTACATATTTTTGTATAGGCTTTATGCCAATGTATAAACTCCTTTAAGACGTATATCGTCACTGGACGCGCCTATAAGAATCTCATAATCGCCTACATCGGCAGTAAATCCGTGGATGTCCGTATCAAAATACGAAAAATCCTGTCTGCTTAACGTCAATGTTATCTTTCCGCTTCTGCCCGGCGTAATCCTGACTTTCTTATAAGCCTTAAGCTCCTTAACCGGACGATCAATCTTAGGCGCGATAGGGGCCACATATAACTGCGCTGTTTCCGCGCCCGCCATTTTACCGATATTTTTCACATTAAAAGATACTTTTACCTTACCATTCTTTTCCTGCTTAATTGACAGATTACTATATTCATACTTCGTATATGACAGTCCATGCCCAAAGCAAAAAGCAGGTAAAATATTCTCTTTATCAAAGTAACGGTAGCCGCAGTATAAGCCTTCTTCCAGAGTAATCCGTCCACGTATGCCAAATTGTCCGTTTTTCGCAGTTACACAATCTTCATATTTTGCGGGAAAAGTCTCTGCGAGTTTTCCGGATGGATTGATTTCGCCAAAAATAATCTTCGCAAAAGCATTCCCGGTTTCCATGCCTGCATAATAACTCCACAGAATAGTTTCCGCCTTATCTCTCCACGGCATCTCCACCGGCGAACCTGCTACAAAAGTGATGATAGCGTCTTTTCTTACTTTCAAAAGCTCCTCAATTAACAAATCCTGCTCATAAGGAAGCTTCATGCTCTCCCTGTCAGAACCTTCACAATCATAGTTGTGATCCAGACCTCCGATGAAAATAACCTCATCCGCTTCTTTTGCCGCGTTAAGCGCCTGTTCAAATAATACTATATTTTTCTCATGAATAAGCTGCTTTTCCTTCTCTTTCTGGGCAGCCTTCTCTTCCTCCTCCTTGCGGAACGCTTCCGCTCTTGCCAAAGCCTCTGGAGATGTATCCTCTTGTCTGAAAAGGAAGCCGATATCTGTACCCTCTATTTCATCCAGACTTTTTTCCTGCCAGTTGTGGTCAAAAGTCTTCCTTTTTTCCGGCACATAATATCCCGGCTCGTAAATTACTTCCGTGTTACCGCCCAAAAGAGTCTTAATTCCCATCAACGGAGCAATTTCATAAAGCGCTTTAATCTCCGCGCTTCCGCCGCCATCGGAATGAATCTTTGCAGCATTTTGTCCGATTACGGCAAGCTTCTTCACCTTCTTTCTGTCTAACGGCAGCTTATTTTTCTCGTTTTTCAAAAGGATCATGGACTCTTCCGCCGTATGCAGCACAATATCTCTATGTTCAGGTGTATTATATGTACCTGCCTTTCTTTTATCCTTTTGCTTACCTATCATTTTCAGACGGAACATTAGTCTAAGAATATTACGAACTTTACTGTCTACGCAAGATTCTGAAATCTCTCCTTTTTCAATCGCCTCTTTCAAGGGATTTGCAAACATGTAATTGTCAAAATCAGGAAAGATAGACATTTCCAAATCCATCGTTACTTCTGCTGCCTCTTTGGTCTTATGAATGCCGCCCCAATCACTGATTACGGCACCGTCATATCCCCATTCTTCTCTGAGAACAAAGTCAAGCAGCGCCTTATTCTCACAGCAATGCGCACCGTTAAGTACATTATACGCTCCCATTATTGAATATGAGGCGCCTTCCTGCACTGCTGCTTTAAATGCCGGAAAATATAATTCATATAAAGTTCTCTCGTCTACAATAGTGTCTACCATATGCCGGTCTGTTTCCTGAACGTTGCAGGCAAAATGCTTCACACATGCCGCCACATCATTTTCCTGAATCCCCTTAATAAAAGGGACTGCTATAGACGCCGTCAATTTCGGGTCTTCGCTCATATATTCAAAATTCCTTCCACACAAAGGGCTTCTCTTAATATTTATGCCCGGTGCGAGAATAACATCTTTTCCACGTCCACGTGCTTCCTCTCCAAGAACATGTCCGCTGCGCTTTGCAAGTTCAGGATTCCATGTAGATGCAAGCGCACTGTTACTCGGCATATAAGTAACGTTATCATCATTATTTCCCGTAGGAATCCACCTTGAATTATGAAATTCACACCGCACGCCCATCGGTCCATCCGAGCATATAAGCGCCGGAATGTCCAACCTGTCTATCGGCGCTGTCTTAAATAACCCTGCTGCATGTATCATGGCTATTTTTTCATCCAATGTCAGCTTTTTAAGCAGTTTTAAAATCTGGCTCTCCACCTTTTTATCATTTCTGATATCTTTTACCAAAATCCGTCTCATTTTACCTTCCTTCTGCCATGCGGCTTAATTAGAATATGTATGGTCATATTATAGCAACGTAGTTTGAAAGAATCAATAAAATGATATATTATTCTTTTTGGCAGATGATATTGACAAACCCCTATAAAATATTGTATTATCTTAGTTGTCCATAATAACGGGGTGTGGCTCAGCTTGGTAGAGCGCTACGTTCGGGACGTAGAGGTCGCGTGTTCGAATCACGTCACCCCGATTAAAAAGGAGCTGCCCATACAGGCAGCTCCTAGTGTCTAGGAAAGATATAGCTTTCCCAAACAATTCCCCTTTTACGATAAATATCTTACAACATAATGTGCCACCAAACTGCTACTTTTTAGGCAATTTTAGCGGTATTTTAAGAAATTTTGGCATTTTTTTCAATTATATTTTCCAATTCAGTCTGAGATACAGCTCCCACAATTGTCTCACGCGCCTCGCCGTTTACGAATATCATCATTGTCGGAATAGACATTACGCGGTATCTCCCCGCCAGTTCATTCTCCTCATCAACATTACACTTTCCTACTTTCAGTTTTCCATCATATTTTTCCGCCAGTTTCTCTACGACCGGCGCCATCATTTTACACGGACCGCACCAATCCGCATAAAAATCCACAAATACAGGAATATCCGAAGCAAGTACCTCTTCTTCAAAATTTCCACTCGTAAATTTGTATTCCATTTCCTTCTCTCCTTTCAATTACCTGCTAATAACATACTTATAAATAGGATTCCCCTTCGCAGAGAATCTCTCTTCATATTCTGTCATGACATTGCCTTCCATCATAACTTCATCATGGTGAAGATCATAAGTCACCTTATCAAGATTCCATCCAGCCGGTTCAAGTTCCCCTAAGGCAAATGTAAATAAATCCTGATTATCAGTCTTAAATTCCAGATTTCCCTCTTTTGATAGTATTTCATTATATCTGCCCAAAAATTCACGGGATGGCAATCTTCTTTTCGCATGTCTGTCCTTCGGCCACGGGTCGGAAAAATTC
>JAIDPH010000157.1 GCA_029062885.1 Lachnospiraceae bacterium | reverse complement strand
TAAGAATTGTCATATCTTGATTCTTACCAAAAAAGAGGTATTTTTTTCCAAAGACACAAACTATTTTACACTACCACTTTGGCAATTGAGGTGTGACTTCATAGTACAAATAAATTTAAATTTTTTCAACACTTTCATTTGTTCATTCGTCTTATATAATGAAGGCATAAGACATTATTTTGCATTCTAATATTGAAAATACGGAGGAACTATAATGAAATCCAAAGAACTGAAAAAATACCCGCTCCAAATTGTCATGATGACCCTGACATTCATAATAAATATGTCGCTCCCACTGCTGTTTGGATATCTGATAGATAATATCCTCATAAGTGGAAGCTTTAATTTGTTGATTAAATGGTTTGCGGTTACTTTTTCGGTTACCGTAACAGGCATGATAATGAACTTTTTCTTTATAAGTTACAATCCTGTTAAAATCGGAATACAGAACACATTTAAGCTCCAGAAACAGTCGCTTAAGTGTGTTTTGAAAATGAGTCAGGCTCTTTATTCCAAGAAGGATAAGGGATATTATTTTAACATCTGTGAAAACAGCACCGGCGCCTACGGTGACCTGCATGAGGAAATGAATCTGAATATGGTCAGTAATCTGATTTACATAGCGGCTATGCTGGCATTTATTACTTATGTCAATGCAGTCTTTGGAATATTTTTTATAGTTTACGGAATTGTGCTGGTACTTATCTGCTTTAACGGTTCCAAACCTCTTTTTAATATGCAGAAGGATGTTTTGGCGGTTCAGGACGATTATATGATGGATATGCGTAATATTATTGAGAACAAGGTATGCATAAACGCCCTGCATACAGAAGGATTTTTTAGTGACAGATTCAATAATAGTACGGTAAAATATGAAAAATATATTTTAAGATACCGCTTTTTTGAATATTTATGTCATTATCTCCCGGATATAGCCAATCAGATATGCAACGTGGCGTTTTTATTCATTGCCGCTATGCTTGTTATGAATGGAAAGATAACCGCAGGAATCCTTGTGATGGGATATCAGTATATGGGATATTTTGCAACTCCTATCGCTACCGTATGCGCTATTGTGGTACGGTATCGTTCTAGCAGACCGCATATTGAACGAGTGGACGAGCTGGAAGAGGAAGCAGAAATGAGTAAGGAGAATGAAGCTTTCAAGAAAGAAACCGTAGGAACCGAAGATTCATTGATTATGAAGGCTGAGAACTTCGATTTTTATAAGGGCTCAGAGGAAGAAGACTTTTTATATCATATTGATAAACTGGAGCTGAAAAAGAACGGATTATATGTAATCAAGGGCGAAAACGGAAGCGGAAAGAGTATGCTGCTTAATCTGATGCTTGGAAATGTCAGTCCGGCGGATTCAAATGGCAGCATATCGGTTGCAGGAGACATAGACGATACTGTCATGCTGACTTATCCGTTTTTTGCAATAAACGGCAGTTTTACGGAGAATCTGTACGGCATTGAGGAAGATAATGAACTTGCTAAAATGCTGCGGGTCGATTTCACTGACAAGGAAATTACGGGGAATCCTGTTAATCTGAGCTATGGGCAGCAGCAGAAGCTTGCGCTTATGAGGGTCTTTGGATGCGATGCGCCAATCCTGTTCCTGGATGAGCCGCTATCAAATCTCGATACGGATACGCAGGAGAAGGTGGTTCGGTACATAGCGGGACTTAAAGGAAGCAAAAGCATGCTTGTGGTTATGCACAGCGATGAACTTGATGAAATCGCTGACGGCGTAATTACCATACAGGGGAAACGGATGAGTATGGTGGGAAGGTAAGAATTTCAGGAACAATCCCCGACATTCTGCATTTAATAATAAAAAGAACAGAATGTCGGGGATTGTATGCTGTTTTCGGATTTTAAGAAAAAAGAAGTCATTAATTTGAAGAATTGTGAGAAGCTTGGCAGGGTAACTGATTTCGAGTTCGATGAATGTACCGGACAGATTTTTAAGCTTATCGTAGGCGGAGGCAATAAGCTGTGCGGCCTGCTTTGCAGCGAGCCTGATTGTGTGATTTGTTATAAGGATATCAAGCAGATAGGACCGGATATTATTATAGTGGATATATGCAGGAAATAAATCGAGGCAGTTGCCAATAAAGTGCTTATTTTGTATACTATAATAGTAGCATTAGTTTTTCATAATGGACAGGTGAGAATATGCATAGCATTTTATTGGGACTGCAGATTGCGGCAGTCTTTAGTTCTTTTATAATAATAGTAGCGATTGGATTGGAAAAGCCATCTAAGACACAACTGTTTCTGTTACTTGCCAGCATAGCTTCATTTTTGGATGGATTAGGTTATTGCTTTGAACTTGCGGCGGAAACAAAAGAGGCTGCAATACTTGCAATTAAAATAGAATATTTGGGCTTAGTGTTTATGATTCCGTTTTTAGTCATGTTTATGGCGAGATGCTGTCACCATGACATACATAATGCAGTAAAGATATTTTTTATGATATTTGCAGGCTCTATTTATGCGCTTGTGTCCACTGTGGAGAAACATCCCTTTTTTTACAGCAGTTATTATTTTGATGCAGAAGCCGAACTTCCGCATATAGTCAGTGCAAAGACTCCGATTTACTATATTTTCCTTGCCTATAATGCAATACTTATGGTAGTACAGGTCATTATGGCGGTAAAATATTATCACGATAATAAGGAAAGGGACGGAAAGGGCGTACTGTTAGTGGGTATGGCATTTTTGTTACCTATAACAGCCGTTGTAATTATTATAGCTTTTTTTGGAGTGCCGTACGGATACGACCCTGTGCCAATCAGCCAGCAGCTGGCAAGCATATGGATTTTTATCATGGTTGTGCGTAATCGTATCTTTGATTCCGAACAGATGGCGAAAGATGACATTATTGTCAGTATTAAGGAAGGTTACTGCGTTGTTGACCTGAATAAGAGAATGCTTTTCAAAAATGAAATTGCAGACAGTATGTTTCCTGAACTTATGGAGGAGGAAACACTGGTGCAGACGGTAGATATGCTTTTTTCCAACGATAAGGAAACTCTTACCGTCGGGGAAAAGAAGATTTTCATTAATTTGCAGCCTTTTTATGACAGAGGCAGATTAAAAGGCTATACGGTCTGGATGCACGACAAAACGGATGATTATACTTATACGCAGAAGCTGATAGAGCTGAAGGAACAGGCGGAGAGCGCCAATCGTGCCAAATCGGTATTCCTTGCCAACATGTCACATGAAATCAGAACGCCGATGAATGCGATTCTGGGCATGTCTGATTTGATCCTTAGGGAAAATCTGTCGGAAGAGGCGCGGGACAATGCGGTAAATATACAAAGCGCAGGAAAGACGCTTTTAAGTATAATTAATGACATTTTGGATTTTTCCAAGATAGAGACAGGAAAAATGGAGATAACGCCGGTCAACTACCGTGTTGCCGATGTGATTCATAATATAGAAAGTATGATGGCTGTGAGGGTAAAAGAGCGGAATCTTAAGCTGCTGATTGAAGTACAGGATAGTATTCCCTCAGAACTTTGCGGGGATGAGATGCGAATCAGGCAGGTTTTAATCAATTTGCTAAATAACGCAGTGAAATTTACGACAGAAGGGTATGTGAAGCTGCGTGTATGGTGTGAAAACACGAACGGACAGTTCAGATTATATTCTGCCGTGGAGGATTCCGGCTGTGGAATCAAGGAAGAGAACCTGTCAAAAATCTTTAACAGCTATGAGAGGGTAGACCTTGTGAGAAACCGTACCATAGAAGGAACCGGTTTAGGTCTTGCAATCAGTAAAAGACTGGTGGAAAATATGGGCGGGATGATTTCAGCAGAGAGTACATATGGAAAAGGGAGTACCTTTACATTTTACGTCGTTCAGGATATTGTAAATTCGGAGCCCATCGGTCCGTGGGAAAAGACCGGAATACAAAAGAAGCGCGAGACGGCAGGAAAACGTTTCAGGGCGCCGGAGGCACAGGTTCTGGTGGTTGATGATACCAAGATCAATCTGAAGGTTGCGGTCGGATTATTAAAGACGTTGGAAATTGTGGCTGACACGGCGTTAAGTGGAGAAGAGTGCCTGGAAAAAATAAAAGAGAAAAGGTACGATATAATCTTTATGGATCATATGATGCCGGAAATGGACGGAATTGAAACAACAAAGAAGATACGTGAGATGGAAGGCGAATATTATAAAAATGTACCTGTCATCGCCCTTACAGCAAATGCAGTGAACGGGGCCAAAGAGATGTTTCTTAGTTCAGGTTTTCAAGGATTTGTGTCAAAACCGATTGATATGGATGAGCTGTGTGGCTGCATTAAAGAATATGTGCAGGATAAAGTTGTTTTTTAGCTTGGTCAATTATGAAATTTTATTAAATTAGTTGACATAAAAATTTTTATATGTGATAATACTTCTATACTAAATACTAAATAAGCAGGGGGTTATCCGAATGAAGTGTCCATATTGTGGTCATGAGAATACAAGGGTTATCGACAGCAGACCGGCTGAAGATAATAATTCGATTAGAAGAAGACGCGTGTGCGATGAGTGCGATAAGCGCTTTACGACATATGAAAAGATTGAGACGATTCCGCTCATTGTTATCAAGAAGGACAACAACAGGGAGACATACGATAGATCCAAGATAGAAGCAGGCGTACTTCGTGCATGCCACAAAAGGCCAATCAGCGCTAATAGAATCAATCAGCTTATAGACGAAGTTGAGACAGAAATTTTCGCTATGGAAGAGAAGGAAATTTCAAGTCAGGTAATCGGAGAACTGGTTATGAATAAGCTGAAGGACTTAGAGGCAGTTGCCTATGTCAGATTTGCCTCTGTCAACCGTGAATTTAAGGATGTCAACACATTTATGGATGAATTGGAAAAATTCCTTAATACCTCAGAGAAGAAGTAGGCTCGCAGGACTGGAAAGGAGCGAAGGTATTGATATGACTGATAAGGAAAAAGAAATTGTAGGCAGAGCCAGTGTACCTATGAATATTGCCAATGCGCTTCGTTTATTTTTTATGACAATAGCTTTGATTCTTTTGCTGTTAATTTTTTTCGGAGGCAAATTCTTAGACGGCGTGGCGTGGTATGAGGCGTTTGTACAGCATTCATATACCTTCCTGTTCTGGGATATCATGCTTATGCTGATATGTACGATAGCCAGAATAATTTTTACGGCAAGATATAATCACATTGTTAAAAATCTGTAGAGACGGCAAGCCGGATGCGGAAGATGATATTTGGAAATATTACAGCGGAGTCCTTATGGGCTCCGTTAATTAATAAAAAGCCACAAGTATTGCAGGCTGATGGCAGCATGGAGGATTATTATAATGTTTGAACGTTTTTATCCGGATGTGTATCTGGAATCAGCATATGATATCGATTACGAAGCTTTATACGGGCAGGGGTATCGTGGAATTATCTTCGATATTGACAATACGCTTGTTCCCCACGGCGCTCCGGCTGACGAAAGGAGTATTGCACTCTTTGACAGGCTGCGGGGTATTGGATATGAAAGCATACTGTTGTCTAACAATAAGGAGCCGCGCGTCAGGACATTTAACGAGAAAGTGCATACGCGCTACATCTATAAGGCAAATAAACCCTTTCCGGAAAGCTATTTAAAAGCGATGGAACAGATGGGAACTACGCCGGAAACCACGTTGTTTGTAGGAGACCAGCTTTTTACGGATGTATGGGGCGCCAAAAAAGCAGGAATCAAGACCTATCTTACCAAACCGATTCACCCGAAAGAAGAAATACAGATTGTATTGAAGCGGTATCTGGAAAGAATAGTATTGTTTTTTTATAAAAGAAAATTGGCATCGGAAAAGCAGAATTAGATTTAAAGCGGTATTTAGAATGGCATATAAAATGATATATAAAATGGCGATAAAGATAAAAGAAAACAGGTTCAGGAAGACAACGGAAACAGGTAGAGCGTTTCTGTTGCTTATGATTCTGCTGTTCCTGACAACGAATCTTACTGCCTGCGGCAGCAATGATACAGAAGATGTGACGGATAAAGCAGGTTCGGCAGACGTATCAGAGATAGCAGGGGATACGGCTCAGGGCGTGGATTCCGATACAACAGATGAAATAACATCCGTACCGGAGACACCGGAAGAGATAACGCTTGTCCCCGAAACCTACGAAGACTATATGAAACTGGCGGCAGCCGGTTATGAAAATGAGGATTGGGAGATTGCTCATGACTGTTACCGTGCTGCAAAAGAACTGGACGGGAGCAGCGCAGAAGTCTACAGAGGACTGTCTAATACATATTTACAGATGGGTGATGTAATTCAAGCGCTTGAAGTACTGGATGAAGGCATCGATAAACTTAGTATGGCAGAAAGCGATATAGAGAAAAACGGTATTGACCTATTAAGTCAAAGGGAAGAATATGTCCTTGCCGGGATGGTGGCAGTCGGAACGAACTCTGCAACAAACCGATATGATGATGACGGCGGTATTCTTTATGAAAGTGTATGGGAAGGCGATGAGAATGGGAATGAGACACGGCATCAGTCTGTATGGTATGGAGAAGGAGGAGAGATTAGCTATTTAACAGAGTATCAGTATGACGGCAAAGGGAATCAGATTGAATATCGATATCTGTCTTATAACAGTGATGGGAGTATAAGAGAGTTTCAGCATAAATCATGGGCATATAATGCAGATGGAAATGAAATAGAATATGCAGAGTATGATGAGAACGGAAATATGAAAAGTATGAAAAAATACGAATATGACGCTGCCGGAAACCAGATACAAGAAATTAATTATGATAACAGTGGTAAAATCGTAAGGCAGGTGAAAATAGAATATGATGCAGCAGGGAATGAAACAAAATGGCAATGCTATGATGAATATGGAAAACTCAGCATTCAAAGAAGATATACCCGTGATGAGCGTGGTAATCTGATTCAATATGACGAATATTTTAAAGGGCGTACTAAAAAAGAAGAGTATGAGCGTGATGAAAAAGGTAATGTAATTCATTATATCGAATATGATAGTGACGGAAATGTCACTGAAATAAGAGAATACGAATATGATGAAAACGGCAGAGAAATTAAGTGTGTTCGCTATGAGGATAATGGAACTGTCGGTTATTGGCGTGAGTCTGAATATGATGAGAATGGCAATGAAATAAGATTTTCGGCATATAACAGCACAGGAAACCAAGAATATTGTATAGGCGAGAGCAAATACGACGAAAACGACAGGAAAATCTATGACAGTTATGAACGTAACGGCATCGTTACACAAATTTGGGAAAAAGAATATGATGAAGACGGGTATATAATAAAAGAAATAGATGCATATTATGACAGAGATACGGGGCAAAAAACTGGTGAAAAGGTATGCGAGTATACATACGATGAAAAGAAAAACAGGACAAAGTATAGTTATAGTACGAACTATAAGGGTGAGGAAGCTGAGAATTTTAGATGGGAAAGAAAATATGACGAAGATAGCAGGGGAACAAATTTTTATCTCAATGATAATGAAAAGGAAGTCTCCTATCAAAGTAAGACAGGATATGATGAAAACGGTCGGATAATAAATTATACGGGTTATGATAAGAAGGGAAACGTTCTTGTAAAGAGAGAAACGGAATATGATACATCCGGGAAAGTAATACGGGAAAACGAGTATGATGCGGCTGGCAGCCTGATTAGGTATTTTGAAAATGAGTATGATGATTTCGGCAGCATGACAAGACAGACCATGTATGAAAACGGTATTTTAAAATCCGAAAAACAGACAAATTATGCGTACCACTACATAGGAAATATTGACGCGGAAGCCGCAGACTATATGGATAATGATATGACGCCGGAGGAATATAACCGGAAGCAGAGAGAAATCTTTACACGGTTTTTAAATGGAAAGGAAGCGGTGCGTTATTATATTAATGCAGATAACGTCGAAAACGGTAAAATAGTTGAAAAAACGATTGCGGATTTATTAAATTATGAACACATTAGACAATATAAAAGAACTCCGGAATATACATTTCTGGATATGACAGGGGACGGGATAGAAGAATTGATTATTTTTTGCAACGATGACCCAGAGAGACTGTGTGTGATACAGTATAGCTATGGCGCTTTAAAAGTCATTCATGACCTTGACGGAAGATGTAATGCTTTTCTCGTAAAATATAATGGAAGGACAGGAATCTGCCATGATTGGGGCATACAAAGTGGCGAAGACAGACATTATTATTATTTTATGGATGATGAAGGGAAAAAGGAGATATTTATAGATGATTTGGAGCGTTATGATGAGTCAAGTGAGGATTTTAAACACTTTTATAGTATGAGTGATAATGACGGTTTCGAAGAGCGTGATATCAGTAAAGGGGAGTATTATGATATCATGAGCGGGATGGTGGAAAAGGTGGATATTGACTGGCAGGAGTTGGAGATATCATCTCGTTAATTGTCTTTTGACAGAGGTTGATGAGAAGAATGAAACAAATGAGTATAGTAAAAAAGATAATGGCACTAAACATAATTATGGTTATTCTTACAATCAATCTCGTAGGTTGCGGAGTCTTTGGTACAGAAGATATATCAGATGTATCAAATGTAACAGAAACACCGGAAACGACAGAGATAACAGCGGATATAACGGAAAGCCAATCGCTTGAGATACCGGACGAACCAATCCCTGCCCCTGAGACCTACGAAGACTACAGAGGACTGTCGGATACATATTTACAGATGGGTGATGTAATTCAGGCGCTTGCCGTATTGGATGAGGGCATTGAAAAACTTAGTATTAGTGAGCAGGGCATAAATGAAAAAGATATTGACCATCTTAGTCAAAGAAAAGAGTATATCCTTGCAGAAACAGTAGCAATACGGACGAAGTATACGGAAAACGAATATGATTATGAGGGGTATATTCTCTCAAGCAGAGTATTGGCATATGATGAAAACGGCAGGCAAATCTATATAGGGTATGGCGTTGATGAATATACGTGGGAATATGAGTATGACGAGCATGGAAATTATGTAAAAACAATATATACAAGCTATGATAAAAATGGAGATATTTCTGGCATAAGAGAAACGGAATATGACGCATCCGGGCAGATATTAAGGGAAAATTATTATGATGCGAATGGTAACCTGTTTCAATACTATGAGAATGAATATGATGATTTCGGTAGCGTAACAAGGCAGGCAATGTATGAGGATGGTATTTTGAAATCCGAAAAACAGGTGGGCTATTTGTATCGTTATATAGGAAACATCGATTCAGAGGCGTCAGACTATATGGATAAAGAGATGGCGCCGGAGGAATATAATCT
>JAIDPH010000156.1 GCA_029062885.1 Lachnospiraceae bacterium | reverse complement strand
GAAAAAAGGAATAGGTGATGTACAGAAAATTTATCAAACGGCTTCTGGATATTTTAATTTCATTAGTCGGGATTGTAATACTTTCCCCGATTCTGCTTGTTTTATGGATTTTAGTCAGGGTAAAACTTGGGAACCCTGCCATTTTTACACAGCAAAGGCCGGGAAAAGATGGGAAGATATTTAAACTTTGTAAATTTCGTTCCATGACGGATGGACGTGATGATGAAGGGAAACTTCTTCCCGATGAGGAGAGACTTACTTCATTTGGAAGGAAACTGCGCGCTACCAGTTTAGATGAGCTGCCGGAGATATTTAATATTTTAAAAGGCGATATGAGTTTGATAGGACCCAGACCGTTACTGGTAAGATATCTGCCATTTTATTCGGAAGAAGAAAGACACAGGCATGATGTACGACCAGGACTTACAGGGCTCGCACAGGTACATGGGCGAAATGCACTAAACTGGGAAGCACGTTTTGCATACGATCTTGATTATGTTGAACATTGTAGTTTTATGATGGATGTCAAAATTCTTGTCATGACTGTTTGGAAAGTTTTAAAACATTCGGATACTCTGTCGGGTGCGGAACAGACAGTGGAGGACTTTGATGTGTACAGACAGCATAGTTTGCAGGAGGGAAAATTTTAATATGAAGAATATAGAATTGTTTAGCAGACCTCTTGCGGTTACGCCTATAATGCCTCTGTCTGGGAATTATACAGATAATGAGTTATACATGAAAAGAGATGATATGATTCCCTTTAGCTTTGGCGGGAATAAAGCGCGTAAAGCAGCCGAGTTTTATAAGGAAATCATTAAAAGCGGGGCAGATGTGGTTATGACTTATGGCAGCAACAGTTCCAATCATTGCCGTATTATTGCTAATATGGCTGCTGCAATGGGGCTTTCATGCCATATTATTTCACCTGAAGAAAATCGCGAAATACTCTATAATACCAAAATGGTGGAGCAATTTGGTGCGGTCATAGAAACATGCCCTGTGACTATGGTTTCGGAAACTATCGAAAAGAGAATAAAGGCTTATAAAAATAATGGAAAAAAACCGTATTTCATCACAGGAGGAGGGCATGGCAATCCGGGAACAGAAAGCTATGTAAAGGCATATAATGAAATCCTCCGGCAAGAGGAGAAAGATGGTATTTTTTATGATTATATTTTTCATGCTTCCGGCACAGGCACTACACAAGCGGGTCTTATATGCGGCAAATTGCTTGCAGGAGATGTAGATAGGACAATTGTTGGAATCAGTATTGCAAGAAAAGAAGAAATAGGCAGGGCAGTAGTCAGAGACAGCATAAAAGAGTATCTTGGAGAAGATTTTGAAAAGCTTTATACGGAGAATACTCTGATTTTTACGGACTCATATTGCTGTGGAGGTTATGGGAACTATACATCGGAAATTGAAAATACTATAGACTATGTTATGAAAAGGGAGGGAATTCCCATGGACACTACGTATGTAGGTAAGGCTTTTCACGGAATGCTTCGGTATATTGATGAAGAGCATATTGTTGGCAAAAAAATATTGTTTATTCATACCGGAGGGACGCCTCTTTTTTTTGATTATATAAAAAATAGTGAAAATTAATAAAGGAAGGTACTGATATCTATGAATATTCTGATATTGAGCGCAGGTACGAGAAATAAAGTGGTACAATATTTTAAGGAAGCGGTCGGGAATGATGGAAAAGTTGTTGCTACAGACTGTTCTAATCTGGCACCCGCAGTTTATGAGGCGGATGCATTTTATCTTGTACCTCGAATAACTGCACCGGGATATATTGATAGAATATTGGATATATGTAAAAAAGAAAAAATTGATGGTGTATTTTCGTTGATAGACCCTGAATTAAGTCTTCTTGCAAAAGAAAAAGATAAATTTCTGGAAGTAGGAACAACACCTGTTATTTCTTCTTATGAACTTGTCGAAAACTGCTTTGATAAATATAAAATGTTTCATCTGCTGCAGGAAATGAATATCCCCACCGGTAAATGTTATGTGAAAAAGGAAGATTTTTATAAAGATTTAGAAAATAGAAATGTGAAATATCCTGTATTTGTAAAGCCGGTTAAGGGAAGCGCAAGCCTTAATATCAATAAAGTGGCTTCTGACAGTGAATTAGAGGTGCTGTTTAACTTATATAATGACCTTATGATTCAGGAGTTTATGGATGGACAGGAATATGGCGCTGATGTTTATATTGACATGCTGTCAGGCAAATGCACTTCCATTTTTATAAAAAAGAAGATAAAAATGCGTGCGGGAGAAACCGATAAATCGGTTTCGGTAAAGATTCCGGAGCTTTTTGCGCTGATACAGAATTTTGTGGAAAAATGCGGATTTTGTGGTATGATAGATATTGATATATTTGAGATAAACGGGACTTTTTACATTTCAGAAGTGAATCCAAGATTTGGAGGAGGATATCCTCATGCATATGCCTGTGGTGTGAATATGCCTAAGCTGGTAATTAACAATCTTAAGGGGAAGGAAAACCCTGTGACAATTGGAGAATATGAAGAAGGTATCTGCATGATGAAATATAATGAGATTGCCATTATGGATTTTAATGGTAAGGAGTTGGTAGATTGAAGAAGCGAAAGATTCTTATACTGGCTAATTCTTCCGGAGGGCTGTATGATTTCCGAAATGAGTTGGTGACAAAACTGCTTGAAGAATATCAAGTAACTGTAAGCCTTCCTGATGAAGTGCGGACAAAAGAATTATCTGAAGAAGGCTGTAAAGTAATTTATACTCCGATAAACAGAAGAGGGGTTAATCCGCTGGAAGATTTCAAGCTACTTCAAAACTATAGGAGACTTATCAAGCAGGAAACTCCCGATTTGATACTTACTTATACAATTAAGCCGAATATTTATGGAGGATTTTGCTCCAGATTTATGAAAATTCCATACATTTCGACGGTAACAGGGCTTGGAAGTACTTTTCAGAGAAAAGGCATGTTGCTTAAGATGATTGTTGCGATGTACCGTGTGGGATTAAAAAAGGCGGAATGCATTTTTTTTCAGAATGAAGAAAATAAGAAGATATTTGAAAAATATAATATTAAGGGAAAAGACAGCCGCTTGGTAAGTGGATCCGGAGTTAATTTAAAGCGTCATACTTTTGAACCCTATCATGAAGGAGATGAAATACACTTTCTGTTCGTGGGAAGGATGATGAAGGAAAAAGGGATTGAAGAATTGCTGTCAGCAGCTAAAGAGCTTCATGGTCAGAAAGTTATATTTGATTTATTGGGATATTGTGATGAAGATTATCAGGATAGATTGAATGCAGAAGAAAAAGACGGCGTTATTAAAAAGCTGGGATTTGATCCGGATGTACATGAATACATTAAGAATTGTTCTGCACTTATACTTCCTACCTATCATGAAGGAATGTCAAATGTACTTATGGAAGCCTCGGCGACGGGCAGACCGGTGATTGCGTCAAATATAAGTGGCTGTAAGGAAATATTTGAAGAAGACGTTACCGGATTTGGCTGTGAACCAAAAAGCAGTGAAGATCTGATTCGTGCTATAAGAAAGTTTTTGGCACTGAATGTGGAGGAACGTGCAGCAATGGGGCGAAATGCAAGGGCTAAGATGGAACGCGAATTTGACAGAAATAAGGTTGTTGGTGTATATATAAATGAGATAAATGAGGTTTTACAAAATAGATAAGGGAGGAAAAGGAAATTGAGTTTATATGAAAAACTTTTAAGCGGCGAGGAAAAACTCTCACTTGTGGGACTTGGTTATGTGGGGATGCCCATTGCAGTAGCTTTTGCCAGAAAAATCAAAGTAGTAGGATTTGACTTAAATAAACAGAAAATAGAGCTTTATCAAAAAGGCATTGACCCAACTAAGGAAGTGGGAAATGATGTTATCAGTGAAACAACCGTAGAGTTTACTTCCGATTCCTCGAAGCTAAAAGAAGCAAAATTTCATATAGTTGCAGTACCTACTCCTGTGAACGATGATCATACTCCGGATTTAACACCGGTAGAGGGTGCCAGCCGGATTTTGGGACAAAATCTGACAAAAGGTTCCATTGTGGTATTTGAGTCTACTGTATATCCGGGAGTAACAGAGGATATCTGCGTACCGATTTTGGAAAAGGAGTCAGGATTAAAATGCGGCGTGGATTTTAAGATAGGATATTCTCCCGAACGAATTAATCCCGGCGATAAGGTACATCGTCTGGAAACCATTACTAAGATTGTATCAGGTATGGATGAGGAAACTCTTGATGAGGTTGCTAAGGTATATGAGCTGGTGGTGGAAGCAGGTGTATATCGTGCTGAATCAATCAAGGTTGCGGAGGCAGCAAAAGTAATTGAAAACAGCCAGCGTGACATCAACATTGCATTTATGAACGAACTTTCAATTATATTTAACAAAATGGGTATTGATACTAAATCTGTACTTGAAGCGGCAGGCACCAAATGGAATTTCCTGAAATTTTATCCCGGTCTTGTTGGAGGGCATTGTATAGGCGTCGATCCGTATTATCTGACCTATAAGGCAGAGCAGCTCGGTTATCATTCCCAGATTATTTTGTCAGGTCGTAGGATTAATGATGATATGGGTAAATATGTGGCGGAGAGCCTGGTAAAGAATCTGATTAAAGCGGATATTGCCGTTAAAAATGCCAGAGTTGCTATTTTTGGTTTTACATTTAAGGAGAATTGTCCTGATACAAGAAACACAAAGGTAATTGATATTTATAGGGAGTTGAATGAGTATGGCATTACTCCGTTAGTAGTGGATCCGGTTGCAGATGCAGATGAAGCAAACCGCCTTTATGGCATCACATTTGGTAAGCTGGAAGATGTGAAGGATTTGGATGCAGTAATCATTGCGGTTGCACATGATGTTTTCCTTAAGTTGGGCAGAGAAGATATTGCAGCATTCTATAATAATGCAAATAAATGTAAAGTGCTTTTAGATATTAAAGGGTTGTTAAACAGGGAAGACTATATGACAGAAGAATATAGTTATTGGAGATTATAATAATGGATAAAATTGCAGTGTTGATTCCGTGCTATAATGAAGCACCAACGATTAAGAAGGTAGTTGAGGATGCCAAAAGGGTGCTGCCGGAAGCGGTTATTTATGTATATGATAATAATTCAACCGACGGAACGGCCCGAATTGCAGCCGAAGCGGGAGCAGTTGTCAGATATGAACGATTGCAAGGCAAGGGGAATGTCATCAGGCGGATGTTTCGTGATATAGATGCATGCTGTTATGTTATGGTAGATGGCGATGACACCTATCCTATGGAGCAGGCGAGGGAAATGGTAGATGCCGTATTGCAGCGTGGCGTTGATATGGTGATTGGAGACCGGTTGTCATCAACTTATTATATGGAGAATAAGAGGCCTTTTCATAATATGGGAAATGCTCTGGTAAAGGGCGCCATCAATGGGCTGTTTGACTGTGATATACAGGATATTATGACCGGGTATAGGGCTTTTAGTTACAGTTTTGTAAAAACCTTTCCGGTTTTATCAAAGGGATTCGAGATTGAAACAGAGATGACAATACATGCGGTATATAACAATATGCATTTGGAAAATGTAGTGGTGGATTACAGAGACCGTCCGGAAGGAAGCGTGTCAAAACTGAATACGTATATGGATGGGATGAGAGTAATAAAAACTATTATTGATTTGTACAAAAATTATAGACCGTTTGGATTCTTTTTTTCACTGGCAGTTCTTTTGACTATAGTAGCTGTAGCAATGTTTGTTCCGGTGTTTTGTGATTATTTACATACCGGTCTGGTTGAGCGTTTTCCGACATTGATTGTGTGCGGTTTTATAGAAGTGGCGGCGCTGCAGGCTTTTTTTGCAGGAATGATTCTTTCGGATATGGCTCAGAAAAACAGAAGAGACTTTGAGCTTAAGCTTATGCAGGTAGCGCAGCAGGAACGAAACAGCAAAGAAAGGGAGTAAACTTTTTCTGTTAAGGAGGAAGGGCTGATATGGGATACAAAAATTTGAAATTTGAATCTGGAAGTGTTTTTCTGGTAACCGGCGGAGCCGGATTTATTGGATCAAATTTGTGTGAAGCGATTATAGAGATGGGATATACAGTCAGATGTCTGGATAACTTATCAACAGGAAGTTATGATAATATTGCCCATTTGGAGAAAAATGAGAGATTCACATTTATTAAAGGAGATATTCGTGATCTCGACACATGCATGGACGCGTGTAAGGGTGTGGATTACGTATTAAATCAGGCTGCATGGGGCAGTGTTCCGAGAAGTATTGAGATGCCGCTTTTGTATGAAGAAATCAATATCCGCGGTACATTGAATATGATGGAGGCTGCAAGACAGAGCGGTGTGAAAAAGTTTGTGTATGCATCAAGCTCATCTGTGTATGGAGATCATCCGGTGCTTCCAAAGAAGGAAGGAGCGGAGGGAAAACTGTTATCTCCCTATGCGTTGACGAAAAGGGTAGATGAGGAATACGGAAGGCTGTACAAGGTATTATATGGATTGGATACCTATGGTCTTAGGTATTTTAATGTGTTTGGAAGAAGGCAGAATCCGGAAGGAATGTATGCAGCGGTTATTCCGAAGTTCATTAAACAGTTAATGAATGATGAAGCACCTACCATTAACGGAGATGGAAGACAGTCCAGAGATTTTACATATATTGATAATGTTATTGAGGCTAATTTAAAGGCATGTCTGGATTCCGGTGAGGCGGCAGGCGAAGCGTTTAATATCGGTGCAGGTGGCAGGGAGTTCCTTATAGATATATACAAGGATCTGTGTGAGGCTTTAGGGAAGGACATTGAGCCTGTGTTCGGTCCGGAACGTCCCGGGGATATAAGGGATTCCAATGCCGATATCAGTAAGGCAAAGGAGCTTCTTGGGTACGCACCGGAATATGATTTTAAGACGGGCATCGAACTTGCGATAGACTGGTATAAAGAAAATTTGTGAAACTGAGTTGATGGGCGAGGAGAGTATGAAAGGACAGAAGTAGAATGCAGATTGCAATTCGTATGGATGATATAACGCCCGATATGGATTGGGAGCGGTTTCGGGCTTTTAAGGAAATATTGGACAAGCTTAATATTAAACCGCTTATAGGCGTGGTGCCTGATAATAGAGATGACAATCTCCACAGGTCAAATGCCGCTGATGATTTTTGGAGTTATATTAAAGAACTGCAGGATAATGGCTGGTGTGTTGCTCTTCATGGATATCAGCATGTATATACCACTAAAAGAGGAGGATTATTTCCGCTTAACCGATTTTCAGAGTTTGCCGGAATCTCGCTGTCAGAGCAGAGAATGATGATTCAAAAAGGAACCGAAATATTAAAACATCATGGTATCGATACTGAGATTTTTATGTCCCCTGCGCATTCATATGACAGAAATACTTTGAAAGCATTGAAAGAGTTTGGATATAATAAAATAACAGATGGATTTGGAAGGAGACCTTACAGGTGGCAGGGTATGACTTTTTATCCGATTTCTTTTATGTTGAGCAGAAGTATAAAGAAAAGAAGCGGTATGACGACTATGGTAGTGCATACTAATGAGATAAACGATGTAAAAATGAAGAGTCTTGAAGAACTGTTGTATGAACACAGCGATAGTCTGATTTCTTATGAAGACTTTTTAAAAGCTGAGAGCGTTGACAGAGGATTTTTCGGATATTCGGCTGAATATCTGATGGCAATAATGAAACGGATATTAGTAAAGCTAAAATCGCTGATTCAGTGAATGGCTTCATTGGAAACTCGGCAGTAGTAAGCTGATTGAAAGGCATGGTATAATATGGAAGAACCTATCAGAATACTTCATGTTCTCGGAAGCTTAAATCTCGGCGGCGCTGAGAGCCGTATTATGGATTTATATCGTAATATGGATAGAAAGAAAATACAGTTTGATTTTTTGGTACATTCATCGGGTAAAGAACATTTTGATGAAGAAATAGAAGCGTTAGGGGGGCGGATTTATCGCGTTCCCCGTTTTAAAGTATATAATCTGTCAGGCTATAAGAAAGCTGTAAAGAATTTCTTTACTGAACACCATGAATTTAGGGCAGTGCATGGACATATGACCAGTACGGCATCAATTTATCTGCCAATAGCAAAAAAAGCGGGAATCCCTATAACGGTCGGACATGCCAGAAGCGCCGGAGTCTCAGGAGGGTTGAAGGGGTTACTGACCAGACTGATTCGTTATCCGTTAAAGTACAGGGCAGACTACTGCCTTGCCTGTTCTAAGAAAGCGGGAGAGGCTGTTTACGGAAAACGGTGGGTAAAAAAGGGAAAGGTTGAAGTAATTCCAAATGCTATAGATGCTAAAAAATATGAATATGATGAAAATGTCAGAGCCGGACTCAGAGATAAAATGGGATTGACAGATAAGTTTGTCATCGGGCATGTAGGAAGTTTCAGGGAAGCAAAGAATCATGCATTTCTGATTCAAATATTTGAAGAGATTTATAAAAAGAGAAGTGACGCCATACTGCTTCTGCTTGGAGAAGGAGCTTTGATGGAGAACATAAAGCAGCAGGTTTCAGAGGCGGGACTTACAAATGTTGTCTGGTTCCTTGGAAACAAGTCGGATGTAGCTCCTTATTATCAGATAATGGATTATCTGGTTTTTCCTTCTCTGTATGAAGGGCTGCCGGGGAGCATTGTAGAAGCTCAGACAGCCGGATTGCGCTGCATTGTTTCAGACGCAGTAACAAATGAAGTGGGAATTACGGATCTGGTGGAATTCTACAGTCTCGATAAAAAAGCCGGTGAATGGGCGGAGCACATAATTGAAACAAGTGATTATGTAAGAGAGAGTAGATTTGAGAGTATAAAAAGAGCGGGTTTTGACATAGGAGCGCAGATAGTACGGTATGGTGAAATATATCTAAAACGGGAGGACTGGGGGAATTAATATGCAGTTTTCTTCATACATTTTTATATTATTCTTCCTACCGGTATGCTTAAGCGGCTATTTTCTGCTAGGAAAGTCAGCTAAATATGAAGCAGCCAAACTCTGGCTTATTGTAATGTCCTTGTGGTTCTATGGTTATCTGGACGTAATTTATCCGGTATTTCTGTCAGGCAGCATCATAGCGAATTATGTCCTTATATGCCTGATGAAAAAGCAAGAAAAGGATAAGTCCCAAAAGCAGCTTTTAACTTTAGACATTTCGCTGAATATTGGTCTTCTTTTTATATTCAAATACTTTAACTTTTTCATAGATAATATTAATACTTTGACCGGAAGTGAGATTCCTCTGCTTAAACTTATGCTGCCGATGGGTTTAAGCTTTATCACATT
>JAIDPH010000155.1 GCA_029062885.1 Lachnospiraceae bacterium | reverse complement strand
GAGCATTATCAGGCGACCTGTGAAAAAATAGATAAATGGCTTTTTAACGACTTTTATCACCCACAACTCCGTACCATATCGCCGCTTTTATATCAATTATGCCGAAAATATATCAGGAAATTTGGGCGCCAAGGCAGAAGAAATCCCGACGCCGCCGACAAAAAACTTACTGCCCTGCAAGAAAGC
Source organism: Lachnospiraceae bacterium (assembly GCA_029062885.1). Lineage (GTDB taxonomy): Bacteria > Bacillota > Clostridia > Lachnospirales > Lachnospiraceae > UBA3282. The sequence continues at coordinate 5,336 of JAIDPH010000155.1, read as the reverse complement.
CTTTACAGTAAAATACCGGATGTGGATAAAATCTTAAATCGTTATTACGAATATTATCTATTGACCGACTTCCTTGAAATCTATGAGGATTACAGTTTTTCAAAGCACCTGCTCTTCGGTATTGTCAAGACACACCTTCTGCGGCTCTTTATCACCCTATATGCCGAAGACCGGGAAACTGTCAAGCTTAAGGAGATTGCCACGGTTATAGCTGTTTTTGAACAGAGAGCGCAGCGGATATATTCATCCATATCATGAACAGGGTTTGAAAACATCCCGGTATAAATGGTATAATAACTTCATTGAACACTTAAGGAGACAAAAATGGAAGTATATCATGATAACAATATATGGGGAAAAGGCAAGCCTGAAACCAAGCTGACAGCCATCCCTGTCAATCGCTCTTTTCTTTGGGATAAGCAGGAGATTCTTATTCCGGCAGTCTATGTGGGTAAAGCGGGCGCTGCCCTTGATGTTTGCGCCAAAATCCCGACAGAAGATATGGCGGCATTCCTAAAAAAATGGGATTATGAGAGGCGGATGTCCTTAAAAACTCCGGAAGAATTTGAACAACTGGATGCAAATAATCCCGCAAGCAGGGAATTTGCCGTAGAAATATGTCTTGATAATACACCTCTGTTACGCCGCATGAGCAGCAGCATGAGATGGTACCCGGAAAATATAATTCAGATGGGGTTTTCAGATCCGGCAGGCGAAGACAGATTTGAAAACAATAAATCTGCGGACGAATGGATGGATGCTTATGGCTGCGATAGGGAGTACTGCTGGTATTTTGAGCGGCTTTGCTATAATTGGAATGAAGAACCGATACTTTCACCTCAGAAAATATCACTTGTTTTCCGGTCTAACTTAATATCGATAACTGTAGGACATTTTTTCACTGACATTGCCTGTGAGGGTGAAACAATAAAGATATCTCATCCCGTAACCGGGCAGGAATATACCCTGACGCTACATGGGTGCGAACAGACCAGACACAGCTTCACAGAAATTGGAGCAAATGATATGGTTTACCCGGAATACTGTCAGATACTCTCTTACAGCATTACACCGGAAATAGACCGAAGTCTTTTTGCCATACTGGACTGCGCAGAAAGCGATAACCCAAGAATGGTGGACGCACAGGAGCTTACGGATTGTGCAAATGGTCCCACGGCAATCCTTATGACCAGAACAAGCGTTGATCCTAAAAAATACACAATAGTTTCTTCCCTGCATTTTGAGCCTGTGACAAGAGTACAGTGGCGGGTGGTATTCCGGATAAAGCCTAAAAGTGATGCGGAAACCAGCTTTCCCATAAAAACCGACAGTCCTTTTTAACTTTCTTTATCCCTCCGCTTACGGACTGTCAGGCTTTTCTCCATAACTTCCCGATATCGGAAGCACGCTTCCGTATGGTCGTTGATAATCCCGCAGGCCTGCAGATGGGAATACACCGTGACAGAGCCAAGATACTTGAATCCCCTCTTCTTTAAATCCTTACTGATTGCATCTGAAAGTGCGTTTTTTGCCGGAATGCCGCCTTTCTGATGCCCCATATACAAAATCATCTTTCCTTTTGAGAATTTCCACAAATAATCACTGAATGTACAAAACTCTTCCCGTACCTTCAAAAAACACTTTGCATTATGGATGACCGCCTCAATCTTTCCCCGTGACTTAATCATCCCTTCTGTCTCCATGATTCTCGTAATATCCGCTTCCGTATAGCATGCCACTTTCTGATAATCAAACCTATCAAAACACTCCCGGAATATCTCTCTTTTCTGTATCATCATATTCCAGTTCAAACCGCACTGCATAGCTTCCATCATCAGAAATTCAAACTGCTTCCTGTCATCATGCAGAGGAACACCCCATTCCTCATCATGGTATTTTATCATCTTTTCGTTGCACAAACACCATGCACACCGCTCCATGTTTCATCCCTCCAGTATGTTTCATTATACTAAAGGGACTGCTCTTTTTCAAGAATACCCAAGCCATTTACCGGCTCAGAAATTTTTAGACTCATAACCATTTCCATTCCGCCAACCTGAGTAGTCGTAACCAGAACTCTGGAACCGTCCGGCTTGACTATGACCTCGGAATCTGTTTTTGACTCTTCATCATCAGACTTTTGATTGTCTTCCTTTTTCGGCGCATCTATATATCCATTGATTTTTTCAGCCTCATTGCTGCGCTGTGTTTTCCTGCTTTTGCAGTATTCTAAAATGTCTGTTATTATTTTGTCATATCGCAAGTATCCATCCCAATTCCCCAGCGTTTTCATATCGCTCCTAAGTTCGGACAGCATTGACATATAATCGGCTTTTTCGTTATAAGAAGCGTTTGCGGCTTTGTCTTTTAAAATTGACATGGAAAAGAAAAGTGAATCCGATTTCTTTCCAGTGTGAATGCCTAACGCCAGCATTTCTTTGTAAGAGCAATGATTAGGATTTACTTTGCTCACATCGATTTTTTCCTCATACTCATTTCCGTTGCCGTCTGTTCCTTTTAAAATGTATATGGGATTTTCTTCCGAGAAGTCCTCCGCCCTGTATACATTGACGCTCTCGCCGCTCCGGGCATGACATACCGAAAAAATTGCTTCCGGGTCCAAATAAACTTTGTTTCCGCTGCCGGCCTGAACATATTTTATGCTGAAATCCGTACTCCCGGCATTTGTACCTGACTTATTCCTGTTCACTGCTTTTTCACTTCTCGTGTTTATTCCTGATTCCTGTATGTAATTTTGATTATTATATCCGATTCCTGTTAATGACATAAGCTAAATCTCCTATTTACCGTATTTTTACGTTAGTTGATTGGGAAACAGAGTCCACGGCTGCTAATCCGCCTTTTTCCCTCTTAAAGACTCTAGTAAAATATTAGTCTTAAAGGTCGAGAAAATCTGCATTGCAAGCATATCAGGATTCATCGGTTCCCCTAATTTATCTCCTGTTTCATTTTCTGTCTGTTTCACGGCTGCAAGCTCCGCAAAATACTGTGATTTTGCCATCTGTTTGGCAATCGCTTTCTTTTCCTGCATTTTATCCAGTTCTTCTTTTAACAGCTTCCTGCGCTTAGCCCTTCGCTCCCAGAAACTGTCTTCGGATTTTTCATTAAACTGCTTATAGCCGTTTCCGCTCCGAAACCCAAGACGCCAGATTTCCGTGCGACATTCTTCTTTAGTTGCACCGAAGTGGAAAATTACAAATTTCCCGCCGCTTACGCCGCTCCATGGGTCAGGGTTTTGAAAATTGAATTTCAGGGTATCCAGAACCCATTTTTCATACTCCGGGTCGTTTTTCATGGCTGCAAAACCTTCATCGGATATATGAACGGATATGGAATCCTGCATATTGGAAGAATCCACCGGAAGCGAGCCAATTCTGTCATAAATATAACTTTTATACTCTTCCATGGACATGTCCTCAACAAAAATACCGTTCATACTTCTTGTATCCGATATGCCTTCACTTTTTCCGCTCTGCCCATCTGTGCTTTTCTCAACCAGCTTATCATGAAAGCTTGTGTTGTCAGAACCGTAAGCACTACCTGCTCTATTGCTCTGTGCCTGATATGTTTTAAGGATATTGTGACAAAATCTGGCCATAGCGCTGAAATTCATTGTGTTGTTCATGTTATACCCTTCCCCTTTATCGTTTTGCGACTTTTTTCTATATAGCAACTGTTCTACTTATGCGTGTATATGCTTCTGTATCCGCTATATCAATAATACGAATTATACAGCGCAAAAGTTGCAGGCGGAAGTGATTTGCTGCCGAAATGATATCAAATGCAAGGTTTTTGTATCAGACGTAATCCCATTTCCTTTTAAAGTCGTTAAACTCCTGATTCCGAAATGTAAATCCTAATTCCCCGAACTCTTATAAAATCTAAGACTGTACCTCCAGAAACCGTAAGCTGCAAGATACAAAAAAGCTCCGACAACAGGCGTAAGATACATATAAATCGAAGGATAGCCTGCCATATCATCCTTGCGCAGCAGATATTGCGCCGGGAAATAGTTGACAAAAGCAAACGGAACGACATAAATCATGAAAAACTGTATGGCTTTATGAAAGATACTGACCGGGTATCCTGCAAATTTCCGCGCATTCCAGTAAAAAAGTTCTTTCAGGCTGTTTGTTTCAAGAAGATAGATATTAAGGGTGGCAAGAAACAGAAAGATTGCCCCCTGAATCAAAACGCCGCCTATGACTGCCGTAATATAATAAATTACGCTGCCTGCATTCCATTTAATACCCACGTTTCCTGCCGAGATTACGAATAATACAATACCAAGACCGCCATGCCCGATGGCTGCAAACCAGTCTGCATTGGAAAAAATAAGCTGAAAAAGAAGCCCTCGCGGTCTTAAAATGAATCGGTCAAAGCCTCCGTCACGGACTGTTCTTCCGAAATCCCGCAATCCGGTAAAGAAAATAATGAGTATTCCATAGGTTAAAAACAAAAGGCTGAATAAAAACAACAGTTCATGAATATCCCAGCCGTTTAAGGTATCAAATTTCAACAAAGTAAAGTAAATTACAATAATTCCGGTTGCTTCCCTTAAGAACACCGCAAGCGACCGAAGAACCGCGTCAACCTTATATTGAAACCACGATTTCATAATGGTTCCTGTATAAACTCCCATAAGATGTATAGTATCGTTTTTCATAGTCTGTTAGCCCCCCTGTACAACAAGCTTTTTTTGTCCCTTTTTCCAAAGAAACATCCCAACTGAAAATAAAAGTGCAATCCAAAAAAACTGAATCAAAAAGCCATGCAGGATTTCCGAAAATGACAGCTGCCCCAGATAAATCTGCACCGGCATGAAATAAATGGAGGAAAAAGGCGTAAAACGAATAACTCCTCTCATCCAGTCCGGCATGAACCAAAGTGGTATCATGGAACCTGACAACACATTGATAAATACATTTTTAATCGTCATGACGCTCCATACGTTAATAATCCAAAAAGAAAGCATCTGCACTGCGAAGCTGATTGTCCATAAAACCCCGTAACCGAACAAAGCGCTAAGAAGGAACAGAAACAACATCGAAAACCCTGCCGGCGCTGCAATACCGATGAAAATCACGGATACTGTCACTGCCGGCACAAAATGAAACAACAGTTGAAACAGGGCATTTCCCAGATTGTCCGCAAGCATTCTTCCGTGGAAGTTAACCGGCAGCAGCATTTCGGTTGCAATGCTTCCGTCCTGAATACGATTCGGAAGGTAGTAGTCGTTGACGCAAAACACGGAATCCAGCCCCAGCGACAGGATAAAGTTGGTGGCAACCATTGTGATTGTAATACCGTCAACC
>JAIDPH010000154.1 GCA_029062885.1 Lachnospiraceae bacterium | reverse complement strand
GTATGCCGCACTGGCAGGATGTATTGGTTTCATGGTCATTAAATATCATTGGGGCAAGTTAGGAAAATCTCATGCATTTAAGGTGTTCCCATTTGTGATCGTTGCAATCAATATCCTGATTGCCGTAGTATCCGACTTTGAATCCGTAATCAGAGGCGGCGATATCATGGGCGGATGGTGGAAATCATCCGAAGGCGTATGGCTTTACGGCGGTTGGTGGAATATCTTAAACGGTCTTGCAGGTCTGATTAACATTGTCTGCATGACAGGCTGGTGGGGTATCTACTCTTCCAAGGATAAAAAAGATATGCTCTGGCCGGATATGACATGGCAGTTTATACTTGCTTATGATATCTGGAATTTCCAGTATACTTATTTGAATCTGCCGACCCATGCATGGTACTGCGGATTCGCATTGCTGCTGGCACCTACGGTTGCCAATGCGCTCTGGAATAAAGGAGGCTGGATTCAGAACCGTGCCAATACGTTGGCGATGTGGTGTATGTTTGCACAGGTATTTCCGCTGTTTCAGGATGCCAGCCGTTTCACTACGGTATCATCCGTATACGGAGCAGGCGGAGCTGCCGTGGCTATGGGTGATACGATGCCGACTATGGCAAATCCCACGGCGCAGGGAATTATCTCAGTTATCTCTATCGTGGTAAATATCGCGGTGTTTGCGGTGATCTTAAAGCGTGCGAAGGCACAGAAGAAGAACCCCTATACGAATGAGATCTTTACAGACCAGAAAGACTTTAAGGTTGCAATGGATAGGGCGGAATAAAATGAATCCCCTTCTGTCATGATAGGATGGCAGGAGGGGATTTTCGTTGCATTAGTAGGTATTCGGGAAAAGATAGACATATCAGGCATGGTTTGGTCAGAGCAGATTGTATTCATTAAGCAACCTTTCCCGATATTGTGGATCTTGCACGACTTTTGGAATGTCATCAGCTCTTCCGTTGCTAAGTAATGTGTTGACAAGGTTTATTCCAGTCTCAATCCCTTCTTTTTTTGCGAAATTATATTCTGTTTTCCTGAATAGCTCTTCATCAAATTCAAATATACTCATACTGATTGCCTCCGCTCGATTTTGTCGTAAAAAATCTGCTAATATGTTATTTTTAATACATTCAGTCACAGCATGTTCTACTGCTGATTCCAAGGACATTCCCGGAAGATTGAGAAGTTTACGTATTTGTTCTATGTAAAGCATATATTCTCTCAGAGTTGGACAAGTGTCCAATATTCGTCGATTGTTACCGAAATTAATGTTTAACATGGTAACTTTTAGTTCGAGCTGTGGATCAACTTCATCGGTAAGGTAGGAATCAGACAGTTTTAGCAGTGTCATTTCCGGCTGTCTTTTCATCCCATTATAGAACACGATGAATTTAGGAGCAGGAATATGAATCATGGTAGAAGAATATAAAGATTGGCCATCTGTCAGTTTCTGATATTCCCTTGCTGCATAGAACAGATTCCGCAGAGGAATATTTGGATTGTAAGTAGACTGATGCTCATAGAGGTATAAATGAAAGTCTATTAAAAATGCCAGATCATTTTTCATGTTCATGTAAATGGCGTTTTCCAATGTTACAATCTGTAAATCCTCTTCATTCTGGTGATTAGAACCGTTCACAGCATTATACAAAGAGAGCAGTTCCTTTTTATCTTTAAAAATCATACGGAACATAGTATCTTTGTATTTCCGGTTGGCAGTTACATTTGTACTTTCATAATTCATTTGACCTCCTTCGCAGGAGTGTCTTATTTGTGAAATCTCCTGCTTTTAATTTGATGGGATTAAAAGCATAGATTTCAGATTAATAGAGTGAAATGAATGAATCATAGATTATAAGAAATATATATGCTTTGAATGAATCATAACATATCATAAAGTAGAAAACAATATATTTTTATAAAAATAATAAATGAAATATCGATAATATTTTGTAAAAGTAACTTCTTCAAGGCTGTTCCAACGTGTTCCCCATTAATTTC
>JAIDPH010000153.1 GCA_029062885.1 Lachnospiraceae bacterium | reverse complement strand
TTTTCATATCTTCTAATTCGTTATCTGTATATTTAGTATGTATAAACTCATTAAGCAAATCTGCAAATTCTAATTCAAGACATCCGATTGATTGTATAGATGGCACCTGCTTTTGATCTAAAAAGTTCATATATGACCCACCATAATCAACAATATCCTTCCATGTGTATTCATGGTTCAAAACTCTTTGCTTAATATTCTCTTCAATAATCTCTTTAAGTCCTTTCACTCTTATGTCTTCTAAATTATTGTTTAGAATCTTTACATTCGGATTGTTTTCATTAAGCGTAATCTCTAAAAAATTAAGTTGTTTATTAAAAATATAACAAAATAAATCCTCACGAGAACACTTTTTACTTCTCCATGAGTATTTGGGATTTTTAGTTGGAAATTTATAACCTTCACTCAAATTTATGACACTTTCTACATAAACCACACCAGAGCAATCACTAATCACCTCTTCTATAGTTTCAATATATAAATCAACATATTGCATAAACCAATACGCATTAAACTGGCTTAAAATAATAAAATGCTCTGAATTAAAACGAGAATATTCTTCCTCATTTGTTTTAAAAATATCATTAACTTTTTGATCAATAATAGCAATTTTGAGCTTTCTTCCATTTAACAATTCAATTAATTGTTCTATTGAAATGTCGCAATATTTGTCTTCGATAACTGTGCGTATCATTGCTACGCTAGCCAAAAAAATGTTTTCCTCTTTTATATCAGACAAAACATTTCCTCTCCCCGTATCCAAGAATTGAGATAGGGCTAGTGGATTTTCTTTATAATGATTGATAATACATTTTCCTACTTCAATTCTAATACTATTGAAATTATCATTCTCAATCACATTCTCCCTTGATGCTTTTAATGTCAAATATTTCTTTTTTATATTTAAATTGTATTTCAAAAAAGCTAACCATTCTGGTTTCAAATTTGGCTCTCTATCTTTTAAAGAAATTTTAAAACCTTGTTGGCATAACTTTGAATTGTAAAACATTGATTGATGCTGATAACCGTGTAAAATTATATATCCCTCCAACAATTCAGTATCAACTTCAATTACTTGAACACCTATAATTTTTTTCAGCCCATCTTGCATTATAATTGCCTTATTACCTAACGTCTTTAATTTCCCATCACATTCAATTTCAACTGGTATACTCTGATATGCCATATTATCTTCAATAATTTTAACCAATTTTTCATAATTCAGCTTTTCTGCAAAATCATCTTTAATTCTTAAAGATATCGTAGTTCCAAAAGCATTTAGATTTGACGGATATTTTTCTATAAAAGAATCATCTATTTTAAGAACAATATTTACTGGATCAACATTCTGTCGATTTAAGCAATACTTAAGCGATTCAATCCGAATTTCATCAGACACCATAAAACAAGATAACATTCCAATTCCAAAATGGCTTATTGGCTTGTAGTCTAATTGCTCACTGATATATTGCTTGCTTTCATAGTAACTATGTCCAATTCTAACAACATAATTATTTATATCATCATCTGTCATTCCTATACCATTGTCTGTAATAGACAAAACTTGAGTTTTTGAATCATAAAATATCTTTATTTTAGATGGTTCTACAAATTTGCCAAGTTTAAGTTCAAATGCCCTTCTTGTATTACATGCATCATATGCATTTTGCAAAAGTTCTCTTAGGAATATCTCTGGTGAACTATATATGTTCGTACCCATTAATATATTTAAAACTTTTTTATAATCAAAATATATCTCTACGTCGCTATAATAATACGTTCCATCATTCTCCACATTATATATTATCGGATTAGTCAATTCTAACTTCTTATCAGAATTACATTTATCTAACAAAGCAATATCATCGCTTCGTTCATTTTCAACATATTTAAGAAATGCTCGAACACATCTTTCAGTTGTAGCATCATTACATCTTGCTCTAAATTCAATTTTATTTTTTTCGATACGATGTCCTTCAATGCTTAAATGTTTTTTCCACTCTCCCATGCTGATTTCATTTTTTATTCCAATATGCTCATACATGAACCTAGGAGTTCTGGTTTTGTCGAAATCCAAAACATCTGCCAATCTTAAAAGAACACATAAATATTTAATATTCACATAATCCTCACCAATTAATATTTCTGTTGGATACTACCTCTCGTTATATAATTCTTTATTATCAATTCCATGACTATAAATTATTTTTTTTAAATAATATGAAAAATCAATACTATCAATTTCAAAGTATAAACCATATATATCAGGAGACGCCTTTACCTTATCTATAAAATCCAAACCACGTTTCACATGATTTCTTCTAATAAATTCTGTAATCACTTCCTCATCTTTAACATCAAATTGATATTCTGCTAATAATGACTTATATTCTTCGCTTTCTTTTATTAAGTTAACTTCCTCTCTATTAGCAACCATTCCTATATCATGTAAAACCGCAGCATATACAAGAAGGACTAATTCCGTTATATTTAAAGCATTTACATTTGGCAAAATCTTTTCAATAATATTTAACACATTAAGAGAATGATCTATATTATGTTTTGTATATTCAGGCATAAATTCACATATTGTTGCTAATAAATCTGTCGCAACTTTTTCAAGAGTATTTACAATCATCGTATACTGTGGTGCAGAACAATTAGAATTTTTTTCTTCTTCCAGTTCTTTTATCTTTAGTACTAAATTGGAATTTTCTAACATAGTCTCCTCCTACTTTGTATTCACATAAATTTAATTTTATCTTAATTAAAATCTGTCAATCAATAGTAAGCCCCATCTTTCTCATTTATCAAATGATTTTAAATGGTATTATTTCATCAAACTTTTTGAGCCACAGGCATCGCCCATGGCTCATATTCTACCACTGTTCCTTCAAAATTGGAACTGTATTTCATACAGAAACTTCACTGTCAAACGGATTCCGCACTTTCCACACAATCTCTATGGCATCCTCTCCATACACAACCACTTTCTCGATCAATGCTTTCAGCCTGTCCACATCTGACTTGCTTTGAAAAATGGCAGAGAATGGCCAAGGAAAGCTATCTAAAAATTACACACATTAAAACCCACTAGCTTTACTCCGGCCATTCGTGACTCGACGCAATGCGGTCCCACTCGCTCGGTACATATTCAGTTTTGCGTACAATGGAAATTTCCATATTTTTCCATTGATAGCATAATTATTCCCATTAAAGGAACGCTTTAATCCGTAAAAGCAAAAACAGCAGGATACCCTCCCGCCGTTCTTACCGTCTATGTATACCTATTTTTTCTCCTTCCGTTTCCAGTATATCCGTACCACCTCGCCACAGTGCTGGCATTTCAGCTCTATTACGACCACCCCGAAACGAGTCTCCCAAATGTCGCAAACCCGCTTCCTGCACTGCCCGTTCGAGCATCTCATTTTCCGGATATCTACCACCTCCTTTCTTCCGAAAAGCGCGGAGGCGCCTATTGGTATCTTCCAATAAACGCCTCCCCGTTAAGTCTGCTTTGCCGTTATTTATCGTTTGTTCTTTAAAAATCACTCGTAGTAATCTAACTGGTGGAAATTATTAGGGAATATGTAAAATTCCGTTCCTGTTTTCCCGTCTATCTGCTTCCAGACAATCACTTTATAAGTCAGGGATGTATAGGTCTGCGTCCCACCATCCTCATAGACCTTTGTGACCGGAATCAGCAGCAAAATCACCGCTATTACTGCAAAAACAATAATGAGTTTCTTATTCACACCATGCCTCTTGAAAAGTTAATTTGTGAATCTCGCCCATTGGACTTATGCCCTAGCATCAAAGCCGCCCTGCACTTCCATCCCTGCAATGCCGGAATTAATCTCCTGCCTTGCCGCATGATAATTGCAAAATGATATACCAGTGAAAGAATACACCTCCACACAATAGAGCCATGGGGAAGTGTATCCTTGATAGATTAAAAAATAACTTTTTTCACCCATTTTGTATTCGGGCTTTGGTTGTGGTACATAATCCTAAAGCTGACAATAAAGTCTACAATAATAACTATCGGAAACACAAATCCCATTATTTTTACAGCCACTTCCGACATATTATGTATGCGCTCCATAATATTCTCAAAAGCACATCCCATCCATAATGTGATTGCTACCCCGAAGCCTGTTGATGTCGGTACTGACGTATATTTTGTTATGCAGAGCGGTATCCCTGTGTAATTCCAGTATTCAAACCCGAAATAACGCTCCACAAAGGTGCCCAGCAGTACCTCCCCTACACTTACCAATATAGCCGACACAAAAAAGTAGAAGATATAACTGTTCCTTCTGCCCATATGGACATGGAAAAGCTCTGTCATCCTCAGATTGTCCGGAGTTCCGATAAACACATAAAAGAACATCATTGCCAGCCCATATCCGAACAAAAACGGCAGATTCATATTCCTGTTGTTTACATATCCCCTCGTGATTGCCAGCCAGCAGTTTTCTGTCAGGAATCCGAGAAACGATACTAACGCAATCATAATATTTAATTCACAAAAATCATATGTGATTTCCATACTGCATCTTCATCCTTTTTTCCTGAAAATCAAAACCACTACGTCCACAACCGCTTTTGGAATAGATGCTTTTTCAAATATCTCTGTTTTACTGTCCATTATCTGCCTAATCTCTTTACTTTTTCCTTCCACATACCAATTTGTCAAACACTGCAAGGATTCCCGGCAGGATAAAGACAATCAGTATCGTTGCGCATAACGCCCCTTTTGAAATTGTCTGGCATATCTGCCCTATCGTCGGATTGGAAAAGGCATATCCGACCAGCCCAACCAACAAAATGATAATCAAACCCGAAGTAAGGATCGTATGGATAGAGCCATTATAGGCTTCAATCAGCGCTTCCTTTATTTCCAATGTCTTTCTCTTTTCCCTGTAGTAGTTGGTATAGAGGATTGCGTAATCTATCGTTGCCCCCATCAGGATACACTGCACAATCAGCAGGGCAAGGAAGTAAATACTATATCCCTGTATCCCAATAATGGCTACAGTCGCATATACGCCTGCCTGAATAAGCAGTACCAGGATCAACGGAATAACCAATGAGCGGAACGTGATTGCAACTACAATAAAAATCGCAACTGCTGTTAATAATGTGATCGTATTCATCTCCTCCTGAAAAGTCAGCGACATTTCATACTGCATTGGGGAAGCTCCGATCATATAAAATTCCCCGGAAAAATTATCCCTGCACTTTTCGCTCATGTCTGCCAAAAAGTCATTTGTTTCCTCTGATTCTTCCGACAGATTCGTTGATACCAGCATGAGCGAGTAATTTTCTCCTCTTAGCTGTTTTACCCCATCCTTAATTTCTGTATAGGCACTGTCCAGCATTTCTTTCATGTCTTCGTCAAAAAAGTCCGCATATTTCTTATTTTTAGCCATATCCTCTGAAAGAAACTCAAGTATTTCCAATGGAGTCATTGTCCATGTATCATCTGCATTATGGATACTGTAATAAAAGGTATAGAGAAGTTCCATCTGTCTTTCCTCAAATCCTTCTGACAGGCTGCCAAACAGCTCCGACATTTCAGATGCACTATATTCCTTCTCTTCCATGACACTTGCAATGACCATTTGTACCGTCTGCATCTGTGCTGCACTTCCACCGGAAGCCATAGCTTCCGCCAGCATCTGATTACTTGAAATGAACTGTAATAATTCCTGAATGCTCATGGAAGACGTTCCCACCATGGCATAAACCTGCTCCAACATGGCAGGATCTATCCCAAACATCTGCCCCAATTCTGCACTGGAACGTTTTTTAGACAGTTCATCCTTATCCGCAAACAGCGCAAAACTGTCAATCTGTGCCCTGCTTTCTGCGTCGATCAATTCAGAAAACATTTCATTCTGCATAATATCATTCTGGAGGAAAGAGACAAATTCTGCCAATGTCATATGCCCCTCTGATGTCCCTTCATGATATTCATAAAAAATCAGATCCATCATGCTTTTGTCAATGCTGATATCAGAACCCATATCCTCCATCACATTCGCCAGATCTTCCGCAGAGTACCCTTTCCCTATCGTGCTGCCATAGGACATTACGCTGACAACATTTTCATCCTTTTCCAGGTACTCCGCCAGTTCATTTGCCGACGGCTCATCACTGTTTGCATACAGAAGGACAATACTGTTATTGGAAGGGAATATGCTGTCAATCTCATTTTCCTCAGAGAATGTATATGAAATATTTGTATTGCCTTTCAGCAGTAACGTTCCCACAAAAAATATTACGAATGCTCCAAGTACCGCATATCGGAATTTATAGCTGAAAGCCCCTAACCTGTCCATAGAAATATGCAGTGTTTTTTTAGCGGTTTTCTGTATCCATTTATCAAAGATCAGGATAAGTCCGGGTAGCACGGTAAAAATACAGAGCATACTGATCAATACCCCTTTTGCCAGTACAACCCCTAAGTCCGCACCTATTTTAAACTTCATAAATACCAATGCCAACAGCCCCACGATTGTTGTAAGTGAGCTGCTGGTAATAGATGAAAATGCGGCTGCCAGTGCCTTTTCCATCGCTTCCGTGGGATTTATAGTGTTTTCTGCTTCCTGCCTGTAACGGTTCATCAAAATAATGGAATAATCCATGGACAATACCAACTGCAATATGGCAGCGATGGAGTTTGTGGTATCGGATACCCCTTTCAAAAAGGCATTGGTACCCATATTGATGACAATCGCCAGCAGAATAGTCGCTAAAAACAAAAACGGTTCTATCCACGAGCCACACATGACAAATAAAATACACATCAGCAGACCAAGCGCCAGACAAATGATCCAGACCGGGATCTCTGTGCTTTCATCCGTATCAACGCTATAAACCATATCATAATAGTCCGTATAGCTGTCTGCGACAGCAGATTCAATATCTGCCATTTCCTGTGAATCCGCATCATAGGATGTGTGAAGGACATAAAGACTGTAACTGTCTTTATTGTAGTCCTCACTGCCCGATTCATAATCCACGCTGTCCACATAAGGAATTTTTTCGAGATTGGCTTTTAATGTTACTTTCTCTTCCTGTGGCAATCCCTGGAACATGACCCTGACTGTATTCCCCGTTTCCATATCCGGAAATTCACTTTCCATGATATTTATTCCTTTTCTCATAGAAGAATCATCAGGGAGATATTCAGACATATCCTTAATTATATTTACCTTTGGTATCATCACCGCACTGAATATTGTCATTGCAAAAACCGCCACCAGAATAATGTAGCGGTTTTTTACAATAGCCTCTGCCAGTTTCCGCATTTTTTTCTCTCCTTTTTAGTTGACTTTTTTCAAAAAGATATTATAATGTACACATGTTGGTTTTTCAACCAACTGTTTTGTTTAAAATGGCTATAAACGCAACACAGCGCAAAAAAATGTTGCGTTTTCACAATTTTTTAATATTTTAGAAGGAGCAGGATCTATGAACCATAAAGACAACCGCAGAGTAAAACTCACAAAACAGCTTCTAAAAGACAGCCTTTGTGAGCTTTTGGAGCAGGAAAGCATTCATGAAATTTCGGTACGGACCCTCTGTGAAAATGCAGATGTTAACCGTTCTACTTTCTATAAATACTATGACTCCCTATATGACCTTTTGAAAGAGATGGAGGATGATTTTCTGGAAGAGATTGAAAAAAGCCTGTCAGCCGGCAATGCTGAGGTAACAAACAGGCTGCCGCGCATCTTATGCTATATAAGTTCAAACGTCAAAATGTGTAAATTATTATTGAACTCCAATATTGACCCTGATTTTCCGAAACGCCTGTTGAACCTCCCTGCCATCATGCAGAATATGAACGAGATCACTTCTGTTGCTGATGGCTCTTATGAGATTTCTTACCTCCATGATTTCATGCTTCATGGCGGCTATCAGATGATCAAACGGTGGGTAAATGAGGACTGCAAGATCCCGCTTGAAAAAATGGTTTTGATGTTGGAGAATGTCTTTCGGAAACTGGCACTTATTTCATTGTAAAATCGGATAGGAGGAAGTTTTATGGAATATTTATGGTATGTTATTGCAGCCCTTGGCGCAGGGATTGGAACAGGTCTTGCGGGACTGTCAGCGGCAACCGTAATGGTGCCAATCCTGATCGTGCTCTGTCCAAGTTTCAGCGGGGAAACCGGCGCTTATCAGGCTACTGCCATCGCCCTTGCCTCAGACATTCTCGGATCAGCAGTGACCACAGTCACATATGCAAAGCATAAGAATATAGACTTAAAGCGCGGCTGGATCATGCTGACGTGTATCCTCACTATGAGTACCGTGGGCAGTTACGCAGCGTGGCTTGCAGGAAATGTAGTATTAGGCAGTTTTACTCTGTTCCTGACATTTTTCATCGGCATCCGTTTCCTGATAAAACCGGACACAACACGAGAAAACACAGTAAGCAAGGGAGCAAAGCTTGACTGGAAGGGTATCGCAATATCCCTGTTTTTCGGCCTGACCATCGGATTTGGCACTGGTTTTGTAGGTTCAGGCGGCGGTATGATGATGCTTGTGGTTTTTACCGCATTCTTAAGCATGGAACTGAAAACTGCTGTCGGAACAAGCACTTTTATTATGACCTTTACGGCACTGATCGCCTCAGTCAGCCATATCATCATCCACCCGGCGATCATCCTGGAACGCTGGGATGTCCTGCTGATCTGTATTGTTGTTGCAACTGCGGCATCACTTGTTTCCGCGCAGTTTGCCAACCGGGTCAAAAACCGCACGGTCGGACTTGTGACGGGTGCAGTGCTTACTGTGCTTGGCGCTGCCATGCTGATATTGAATTACTGGCCCATACTGTCGGAGATTGCTGTTATCGCCGGGATGCTGCGGTGCCTTGGGAAGTTTATCATGTATATAGTTCCCTGCGTAGCAGTCCTTTTATCAATCCGGCTCTTTACCAAAGTCCCGCAATTTGTGTTCCGAAAACTCCTGCATCTGGTAGCTTTCGGCTGTACCACATTTATGATCATCGTTGCCGAAAGCTGGCAGGCGGCAGCTTTAACGTCCTGCCTGATTGCTGTACTTCTCTATCCGCTGCTTGCCATGCTGGAAAAGGAAGGATGGTACAATGGCTTATTTGTCCAAAAGGAACCTGGAGAAATCAAAAAGAGCCTTCTGATGCTGTTCTTTATGTTCGCCGCAGCCACCGCTGTCGGATGGGGGATCTTTGGCAGGCCATACGATACCGCCACAGCTATCCTCATGTGGGGAACAGGGGATGCCGCGGCTGCCCTAATCGGTATTCCATTTGGAAAACACAAAATCCAGCTGAAGTTTACCGATGGGAAAAAGTCATGGGAAGGAACTGCTGCAATGTTTCTGGCATCCCTGACATGCGGTCTTGCGGTCTTTCTTTTATACTGCCATTTCCCATTTTGGGGATCACTGCTCCCGATTTTTGCCGGGGCAGTCGTTGGTGCAGTAACGGAAGCCTGTTCTCCCAGCAAATACGACACCGTTACGGTACCTGCGGCCATTCTTGCGGTGCTGCTCCTGCTTTCAGCCTAATCTTATTACTGCAGGTAATTCACGCCCAGGATAACCACGCCCAGAACAGCGAGCACAACACCGGTCGCACGGTTTAATGTCACAGCACTGGCTTTATTTGCAAATTTGGCGGCAATCCTTGCCCAAAGCAGTGTGGATGCCACACAAAACAGCAGGCATCATATATCCGGCATGCCGCCAATGGCAAAATGGCTGACAGCGCCTGTAAAGGCTGTAAAAGCCATGATGAACACGCTTGTCCCAACGGCGGTCTTTAATTCATATCCCAACAGACTGGTCAAGAGTAACAGCATCATCATTCCGCCGCCCGCCCCCACAAAACCGCAGATGAATCCAAC